>NZ_CP085876.1:6142500-6322500 GCF_013284245.2 Brevibacillus sp. DP1.3A
AATGATCTCATCAAAGTAATCCAGCAAACCTAATGCCTCCATTACTGGTGCCTGAAACTTGTAAAAGCCATTTGTGACCACTGCCAACGAAAAGCCTCGCCTCTTTATCTCCTCGAGCATCTGGGGAATTCCATCCTCGAGCAAATCAACCTTGGGCATTACAGAGTGTTTCCGAACCAGCGATTCAATATCAATCTTTTTTTCTATACACAATGCATCGCATCTACTAACAAGGATATCATCCCAATCATACGCTTCTACGTAGCGTTCTTGGGACATACGCCGCTCATGCTCGGTTACCATTTCTGAAACAATATCATGCTCTCTTCCTAACTGACCGGAGATTACACGCGCAATCTCCGGAAATACCCACGCTCCAAATGGGTTTTGCATCAAGGTTCCATCCAGATCAAAGCTAATCCAGCGTTTGCTCATTTTATCGCCCCCGACGTAAGTCCTTCGATAAATTGCTTGGAAGCAAATCATCGGTAATGATGAGCTGTGTCGTACTCCCCAAATAGTGTAAGCACGCCTAACGGAATGGTGCTAAATTCTTCGCTTAAATAGATAAGCGGCTAAAAGAAGTCATCCCACACTCCGATCAGATGAACTATCCCCACCATCGCCAGTTTCATTGGCAGCATTAAGCCAAGCACAAAAAAGAGACAGACGATTTGTCTGCCTCTCTTTGAAGAAAACGGCGAGCCGCTTTCTTACATCATGCCCATACCGCCCATGCCACCCATATCTGGCATGCCCATAGGAGCTTTGTTTTCTTCTGGTTTGTCAGCAATTACTGCTTCTGTAGTCAGGAACATAGCCGCTACAGATGCAGCGTTGGACAGTGCGGAACGAGTAACTTTCGCCGCGTCAACGATACCAGCTTCGAGCATGTTTACATACTCTTCAGTTGCAGCGTTGAAGCCGATGCCCACTGCTTCTTTTTTCAGACGCTCTACGATTACAGAACCTTCGAGTCCTGCGTTCGCAGCGATTTGACGAACTGGCTCTTCCAGGGAACGGAGTACGATTTGTACACCTACAGCCTCTTCGCCACCTACGTTGATCGCTTCAACCGCTTTGATTGCGTTGATCAAAGTAGTACCACCACCAGGTACGATACCTTCTTCTACTGCTGCGCGAGTAGAGTTCAGAGCGTCCTCGATGCGGAGTTTTTTCTCTTTCAGTTCGGTTTCAGTAGCTGCACCGACTTTGATTACTGCTACACCGCCAGCCAATTTAGCCAGACGCTCTTGCAGTTTTTCGCGATCGAAATCGGAAGTAGTATCTTCGATTTGTTGACGGATTTGCGTTACGCGGCCCTCGATGGAAGCCTTGTCGCCAGCACCTTCAACAACAGTTGTGTTTTCTTTTGTAACCACGATTTTGCCAGCGCGGCCCAGTTGCTCCAGCTTAGCGGATTTCAGGTCCAGACCCAGCTCTTCTGTAATTACTTCACCGCCAGTGAGAGCAGCGATGTCTTGCAGCATAGCTTTGCGGCGATCGCCGAAGCCAGGAGCTTTAACCGCTACAGCTGTGAAGGTACCACGCAGTTTGTTCACTACGAGAGTAGCGAGCGCTTCGCCTTCAACATCTTCAGCGATGATCAGGAGTGGTTTGCCACTTTGTACGACTTGCTCGAGTACAGGCAGAACTTCCTGGATGTTGGAGATTTTTTTGTCAGTGATCAGGATGTAAGGGTTGTTCAGAACCGCTTCCATCTTGTCAGTGTCAGTGATCATGTAAGGGGAAGCGTAGCCACGGTCAAATTGCATACCTTCTACTACTTCCAGCTCTGTTACGAATCCTTTGGATTCTTCAACAGTGATTACGCCATCTTTGCCCACTTTTTCCATTGCTTCAGCGATCAGGTTACCAACTTCTGGATCGTCAGCGGAAATAGCAGCTACTTGCGCGATAGAGGATTTGTTCTCAACCGGCTTCGCGATGGATTTGATTTCTTCTACAGCTGCACGAACTGCTTTTTCCATACCACGACGGATAACCATTGGGTTAGCGCCAGCAGTTACGTTTTTCAGACCTTCACGGATCATAGCTGCAGCAAGTACAGTTGCAGTTGTTGTACCGTCACCAGCGATGTCGTTGGTTTTGGTAGCAACTTCTTTAACCAATTGCGCACCCATGTTTTCGTAAGCGTCTTCCAGTTCGATTTCTTTCGCGATGGTAACACCGTCGTTAGTGATCAACGGAGAACCGAATTTTTTCTCAAGAACCACGTTGCGGCCTTTTGGACCGAGGGTCACTTTAACCGCATTTGCCAAAGTTTCAACACCGCGGAGCATGGAGCGGCGAGCGTCTTCAGAGAATTTGACTTGTTTAGCCATCTAATCTCTACCTCCTGTTATGTGTTTATTCGTTCGACTTCCTATGTTAAGAGCCTTAACCGATGATCGCGAGGATATCGGATTCGCGCAGCACGAGGTATTCTTTGTTGTCTACCTTTACTTCAGTACCAGCGTATTTGGAGAAGATTACTTTATCGCCTTCTTTTACTTCCAAAGCGATGCGCTCGCCGTTGTCAGCAACACGGCCAGAACCTACTGCGATTACGCGGCCTTCTTGCGGTTTTTCCTTTGCAGAATCAGGCAAAACGATACCGCTTGCAGTCGTTTCGTCTTTGGAGATAGCTTCGATTACCACACGGTCACCCAATGGCTTAAGCACTAAAAACACCCTCCTCAAAAAATGTAGGTAAACAATATTTCTGTTGTTAGCACTCGACTGTTATGAGTGCTAACACCCAATTCCTATAATAATGAATCACTATGTACTTTGCAAGTAGTTTCCCTCACTTTTTTCCATATGCAACTGCTTGACTACTCTTCCTCCTATTAAATTGCATTCTCTAGCAAAAAGGTTCTAGTATTCGGACACGCTCATATAAATGAAGCATAGAATCAGGCAAGCTCGCCAAGGAGGGAATTGTTCCATGCACAAATGGCTCTGGATTGGCTTAATTGCCCTGGGAGTCTTGGGAATCAGCCGTCTCTTCACTTCGGATACTACTTCCTTTATACGTGTCAACCTTAACCCAGCCTCCATCTATTGGGATGGCCGTGAAATCGTCGCAAACGAAAAGCCCGAGTACTACACGGAGGATGGCAAGGAAATACCAGCTTCCTTAGAATACGAAGGAACGCTATATGTACCTCTGTCCATGATCAGTCGCCACTTGAATAAGCCTATCGGTTGGGATGAAACTTCCCAAACTGCTTGGGTCGGTCAACCTCCTGTATTCTCAATCGGACAACCTGAAAAACAGACTACACCCGATGCAGTCCCTGCCTCTCTGTCGCTTCCCCAAAAGCCTGCAACAACCAAACCACCTGCAGCACCCATTCGAGAGGAGAAGCCTAACACGATTTTCGATATAGCTCTTGGCATTTCTTCTAAGGAAGTACACAAACTGTTAGGTGAGCCTGCCCGCAAAGAGCCAAGCAGTCTCGGCTTTCAATGGTGGGTGTACAATCGTGAGCCTGCCCGATACATTCAAGTCGGCATCGCAGATGACAAAGTCGTCGATGTGTACTCTCTTGCTCCGACAGCAAAGCTCGGAAACATCGGAGTTGGCACCAGCCAGCAATCACTCGAGCGTCAGTTGGATGTACACAACATTGTTTCTTTCTCTTTTCAGGGGGCACAAATCCAGATTACCAATCAAAAGCAGCAACGCCCTCTCGTTATGAAAGACGGCACCCCCTTCATTTATTACTTGGACAAGCAGAATGGCAACAAAGTCACCGCCGTACGTATGATGGATACGCAAATGCTATTGCGCGGCAGTTTTTACGAAACGAAATGGACCTATCAAGGTCAGGCACCCAATTTTGATCCCCCGCCGCTTCGTGTCGGTGAACGAGAGCAAGTCAATGCTGCATCTGAACGGCAAATCCTCGATCTGGTCAATGTCTCCCGCTACCGATACAAGCTTGCGCCCCTTCAATGGAACGAAAAAGCTGCCGATGTGGCACGAAAACACAGCATAGACATGGAGGGCAACAATTTCTTTGATCACATCTCTGTGACTACCGGCAGTAATCCATTTGACCGCATGAAAAGTGCCTCTCTCGCTTACAGCATGGCCGGAGAGAATATTGCAGCAGGCTACACAGATGCCATCGAAGCCCATGAAGGCTGGATGAACAGTCCAGGTCATCGCAAAAACGTACTCGAAAAAGGCTTTACCCAATTAGGAGTGGGCGTATATACAGACTACTTCACCCAAACCTTCCTCACTCCCATGAAATAATCGAAAAGCCCGGTTTCGTCGCTTTTTATGGACGACCGGGCTTGTTTTTGCAAGAAGAAGCGCCACTTTACGGCAATTTCACCTGCTCTCTCAGATGGTCAACTTTTTCGGTAAACTCCACAACGACCGTCTCATATTCTTTCGTGTGCAGAATCAGCCACGGACGACGCTCCCCTTTTTTGGGCATGATGACAAACATCTCTGCAATCATCGCATCGAGATTAGCGGATTTTAGCTTTATTGGCTTTGGGGGGACAAGCGGAATTTTCACGATCATGGCGGAATCCAACGATGGATTAAACTCCAACACCCGTCCACTCACACTCTGCAAAATTTGCTGGGCTTCCTCCTGAAAGCCAGATGTATTTTCAAAGCTAGCCACAACGCGCTGCTTGTCCGTATCAAACAGCTCGATAGGCTCCCCCAGCCCGGCGGCATTAGCAGTACTCCCAGAAAAGAGCAACGCCAAACATACGATCAGCCACATATTCAGCACCTCCCGGATCATAACTTCCGTAGTATTTCCCAATTTCTGCTGAAATACAAAAAAAGTCCTCTGCCACTCGGGACAGAAGACTTTTTTCAACGCTCATTATTGAACGGGTTCGTTTGTTTCCAGACTGCCGTATTCTTGTTCCCACGCTTCTTGTTCTTTCAATTGCTTGCGATATACAACACGGGATAGCCAAATGCTCAGCTCGTACAGCAACAGCAAAGGGATGATCACGAGAATATCACTGACAATCTCAGGAGGTGTTAAGGTAATCCCGACTACAGCTAGTGCAAAGTAAGCGTAGCGTCGTGCCTTTGCCAGCCTCATTGGATTGAGGATGCGCAGTCTCGTCAGGAACATGACGATAATCGGCAGTTGGAACAGTATGCCGAACGGAATGACCATATTAAACATGAAGCCAAAGTATTGCGCGATTCCGTAGTTCGGGTCTGCGCCCATCGATGCTGTAATACTGGTCATAAACTGCATGACCATCGGGAAAACGACGTAGTAGCCAAACAGGATACCAACGATAAACAGAAAACAAGCCGCCGGGATGAAATAAAGCGTCCCGCGCTTTTCCTGTACTTCCATCCCTGGCGAAACAAAACGCCAAACGTGATAAAGTGCTACAGGCAGTGTGATGACAGCGCCCACTATGAAGGCAACCTGCATGTAAACACGAAGTGCGTCTGACGGATGCAACGAGACAATGGGCACGCCATCCGCAATCGGTTCTTGCTTTAAATAATCCACGAGTGGACCGGCGAGGAAAAACCCGACGACCAGTGCGACAATAAACACGGCCAGCACCCATATGATGCGCTTGCGCAGTTCCGTCAGGTGTTCTACCACTGTCATTTCCTGATCCTTCATGGTAACCACCAACCTTACCTGTTACGCGTTCTTCTGTTCTTTTTCCATTTGCAGGCGCTCTAGCTCCAGCTTCTCGCGGATTTCTTTTTCCAAGCGCTCGCGTTCCATTTTTTCACGAACTTCGCGTTCAATTCGCTCCCGCTCCGTTGCTTCCTTCTCAGTGACAACAGGCGTTGTTTTCGCAGACGCTTCTTTGGAGGCTAGCTCCTTGCGCTTTTTCTCCTCATCGTCGTCTTCATCGTCGCTCGTCAGACTACGCGTAGCATTTTTGAATTCTTTCAAAGTATGACCTACCGCACGCCCCAATTCTGGAAGCTTTTTCGGACCGAAAAGCACCAAGGCTAAAACTAAAATTAAGATTAATCCAGGAATCCCGATTGAGCTCATACGTGTTCACTCCTTTTTCTTGTGAAGTCGTTTGCTTTTCGTTATTTGCCAGTCTAACCAGCTAGCACTTTCGTAAACCACCATATCCGAGTCTTGTCATATCGGAAGCGACTATTCGCTCCCCAACCAAAATGCGCGGCAAAAATACATCAAAGGAAGTAAACGTTTCATGCATGACCGCTCCCGGCAAACCGAGAATCGGCACATCGCCTTTGTAAGCAACCATTAGCATGGAGCCCGGCAGCATCGGCGTACCGTAGCGCACTACTTCCGCTCCTACTCCTGCAATCGCTCCCGGCGTGCGGTCATCTGGATCGACAGACATGCCACCCGTGACCAAGATCAGATCGACTCCTTCATCGAGGAACGAATGAATCTGTTGTTCGATCGCTTCCTTGTCATCTGGCGCAAAACGCTGGTCTACTAGAGTAGAGCCGAGAGCTTCTACCTTGTTTCGAATCACAGGACCGAACTTGTCTGCAATCCTGCCAGAGAAAACTTCTCCCCCTGTCGTAACAAGCCCCACTCTTTTATCCTGAAACGTTTTTACTTGTACAATCGGTTCGTCAAACTGTTTGGCCAGTTGCTCCAGCTCGATGATTCGAGACTCTTCCATAATTAACGGGATGATTCTCGTAGCAGCCAATGTATGTCCCGGATGCACGACCTGATCGCCGTAAATCGTGGAGAACGCAATTCCTTCGAGTTTGTTCAACGCATGGACAGCTTCCTCGTTGATTTTGGCCAAACCGGTTCTCGCAGCCTTCATCGACACCTTGCCCTCATAAGGAGGCGTCAAGGTCAAGCCTGGTCCGGATACAGCCTTCGCGATACGAATGCCTGCTTCTTCCTCATGGATGTAGCCTTCTGGCATCTCCAGCACGTAAATATGTTCTTTGCCAATCGACAACAGCGGCTCAATATCCGCCTCGGTGACAACATGCCCTTTTTTAAACAAGCGTCCTTTGAATTCTCCAGGCAAGATTTGCGTCATATCGTGAGGAAGCATCATTCCGATCGCTTCACGCACTGGCACTTCCCGCATCTGAGGTTTTTCTACCAATGCAATCCTCCCCAATCTTCATTTGCTTCTCCCGTTCCTTGCAAAATGTGCAAAGCGTCGGATAGCATATCGCCAATCGCATTGAAACAGATTTCTACTCCTTTCGGATTACCTGGGAGGTTGATAATCAACGAATTACCCCTCGTTCCCGCAACTGCCCGGGTCAACATCGCCCGGCGGGATTGCTTCAAACCAGCACGGCGCATTTCTTCGGCCAAGCCTGGGACTGGTCTGTCAATGACCCACGCTGTCACTTCTGGCGTAACGTCACGCGGGCTAAGCCCCGTGCCCCCCGTAACAATCAACAGATCGCATTTTTCGCGGTCTACGAGCTCAATCATATGTTCTTGCAAATCTTCCATATCATCACTAACGGCACGGTATACAGCGACATCTACGTGAAGCCATTCCCTTGTCAGATGACGAACGATTGGCATACGATCGTCCACACGATCTCCTCTGGCAATCGAATCACTTGCAGAAATAACGCCTACCTTCCACTTGCTCACGATACATTCCTCCGGTTTCTCATTCGATAGTATTGTACACTTTTCTGTCAAAAACGTCTCGTCGTTTTTCCTTGGCGGATAGCACCATTCGCGACAGTAGAAGGCATGAAAAAGCTACTGACACAAAACATTCAAAAATGCAGAAGACCTTTTTCGGTGACAACTTCATCTAACAAAACATCATGAGACTCTAGCGGTACATGCTCCACAACCTGAATAGAAAAGCCGACTCCAACCAAGAACGGGAGCTTTTTCAGCGTTGCCAGAAAGCGGTCATAATAACCACCGCCATACCCCATACGTCCGCCCTTGCTGTCAAAAGCAACGCCGGGAACAAGGAGCGCATCCAAGTGTGATACGTCCGCTTCTTCTGCCAAAGCAGGGTCCGGCTCCCAAATCCCGTAGACTCCTTGCTTTAGCATGTGCGGTCCTGTATACCGATAGGGAATGAGACGTCTATCGGCAACGTTTGTGAGCGGCAGCCATATGTCTTGGCCTCGCTTTTTTGCCTCATGTAGAAAGGGCAGAATATCCAGTTCATCTCCAAAAGGATGGAAAGCCATGATTGCTTTGGCATCAGCCAGCCTTTCATGAGACAGCAAATGATCGCATACCTCTCTGGAAAACTGCTCCCGTTCCCTTGCAGACATGGACTTGCGTCTCTCCAAAATATGGCTTCGCAGCTGTTTTTTATTCGTTTTTTGGTCCATGACAACCTCTTCCCTCTCTCGTAACGTGCATGGGACATTCCCACGAGGCTTGTCCCATGCGCTCTCTCTAGGCTACACTGGCATTAGTATATAAAGAGGTGAATCCGATGATTTTGCTACAAGCTGAACATATAGAAAAAACGTACGGTATCGAAACCATTCTACAAGACATCTCCCTGCAAATTCAAACCGGGGAACGGGTTGGTCTGGTTGGCGTAAACGGTGCAGGCAAATCGACTCTGATGAAGATCCTCGCCGGCGAGCTAAGCTATGACAAAGGAATTATCCGCATTCCAAAGGATGTTACACTCGGGTATTTGGCACAAAACAGTGGCCTTGAATCGGAACGATCGATTTGGGATGAGTTGCTCTCCGTATTTTCCCATCTACAAAAAGAAGAGCTGGAGCTTCGTGAGCTCGAGGCCAAAATGGGCGACCCGGCTATTCTCGCTGATGAGAAACGTTACCAGCAACTGTTGGAAAATTACTCTCACCGCTCGGAAGCCTTTAAGGAAAAGGGCGGCTACAGCTACGAGGGTGCGATACGTGGGGTTTTGCACGGCCTGCGCTTTGCGGACTTCGATTACACGACGCCGATCCGCACATTGAGCGGCGGACAAAAGACTCGTCTGGCACTCGCCAAGCTGCTGCTCCAATCTCCCACCATTCTCCTGCTCGATGAGCCGACGAACTATCTGGACATCGAGACACTGACTTGGCTGGAGACGTATTTGCAAAACTACCAGGGTGCCATTCTCGTAGTTTCCCATGACCGTTACTTTCTGGACAAGCTCGTGACCGTTGTCTATGAAATCGAACGGACACGCGCTACCCGCTATGTCGGTAACTATAGCCGCTTCCTCGATGAAAAGGCAGCTCGGCTCGAACAGGATTTGAAGCGATTCGAAAAGCAGCAGGAAGAGATCGCCAAGCTGGAGGATTTCATCGCGCGAAACATCGCTAGGGCTACGACGACCAAACGAGCACAGAGCCGACGCAAGACGTTGGAAAAGATTGACCGCTTGGACAAGCCAATCATGAACAACAAATCCGTCCACTTCTCCTTTGATGTGGCGAAAATGAGCGGCACCATTGTGATGAAAGCAAACAACGTCGCGATTGGCTACCCGGATGCTGTCCTTTCTCAGGGCCTTACGTTTGAAATCGAGCGCGAGGAGCGTGTGGCATTGGTCGGTCCCAATGGTATCGGGAAATCGACACTGTTAAAAACGATTGTGGAACAGTTGCCTAAGCTGCGTGGCGATATTCATTTCGGAAGCAATGTAACGATCGGGTACTACGACCAGGAGCATCGTAACCTGAACGAACGGAATACGGTGCTGGGCGAAATTTGGGATGAGTACCCGAACATGCAGGAAAAGGACGTCCGCACCTTACTCGGCAACTTCTTGTTTAGCGGTGATGATGTACAAAAGAAGATCAGCGACCTTTCTGGAGGAGAGCGTGCACGCGTCTCTCTGGCAAAGCTCATGCTGAAGCAAGCAAACTTCCTGATCTTCGACGAGCCGACGAACCACTTGGATATTTTCAGCAAGGAAGTGCTCGAGAATGCCCTCTACGATTATCCGGGTACGATCCTGTTCGTCTCCCATGACCGTTACTTCTTAAACAAGATTGCCTCCCGTGTACTAGAGCTGACAGGTGATGGCGTAACCAGCTATTTGGGTAACTATGATTACTTCGTGGAGAAAAAGCAGGAACTGGAAGAACTCGCAGCCGAACAAGCAGCACAGCCCTCAAAAAAACAAGGCGGTACCGTATCGGCACAGCCTGAGAAATCCTCTTATGAGCTAGATAAGGAAGCGAAACGTCGCGAACGTCAACGTCAGCGCCGTTTGGAAGAAATTGAGGTCACGATCCAAAAACGAGAGGCTGACATTGTCAAATGGGAGGAAGAGCTATGTCTCCCGGAAATTTATAGCGATCATGTGCAGGCAAAAGAACGCAACGATCAAATCCATGCTGCCAAAGAAGAACTAGAGCAGTTGTATGACGAGTGGAGCGCGCTATCAGAGGAGTAATCCCGTCTTCATGTAGAACAGCGCTCCTGCACAGGCTCCTCCAAGGCGGCATAGAGAGCAGGCACCACTAGAAAGGTAATGCAGGTGGCTGCTGTGACGATGCCTGAGTCATTGAGGATCAACCCAGCCAGTGCACCGACAATGACACCAGCAAAGCCTTTGACTAAGTAAGGCGTGTCCTTCGCCAAATGGTGCAAAAAGCGGTCGTTTTTCAAGCTGAGAACGCTTAATGCAATCAGGGAGACGACAAATGCTTTGCTCCAAATGGAAACGCGAATCAAACGGAGATTCATCGCCAGCTTGCGTTCAATCATCTGCCCTACCTCGGACCATTCACCATGTACAATCTGCTGAGAAAGCCGTCCGACATGAGTCAAGGGCTGATCTGACATGAGACTGATCGCCATCAAACTGCATACTCCCATAACTAGGCCGCCTGCCAACAGAAGGAGGCCTTTTTTGCCGATTCGCCAGCCCTCAAGCCGTGACAATGCCACGGAAAATCCAATCAGCCCCGCGAGAAAACCGCCTGCGTCCGTTCCTAGGTTCGGTGCCACCATGTAATAAAGCACGACACTGTATATGGCTGCGGAGACAGCAGGCAACCATTTATTTTCCCTAGTTAGCTCCTTTTGTCCCCCACGCATTCTCTCGTACAGCGAAGCCACAAGCATGATCGTGCTGCCGATCAGGACCCCTTCGTATTCATTTCCTAGCCCGTAAAACCTCGCTCCGATTACTGGATCATACCCGAGGTACGATTGCCGCATCAAATGAGCGCCCGTCCATCCGTCTACCAGCAAAATGGCTGTCGTCACTCCGCTAACCGTCATCACGATTCGCGGGAGAGCGTGGGTTTCCTGCCAAAAAGCCGCGATCAGGGCAGTCATGATAAGCCCCCCCAAGACTACCGCGCCAGAAACCTGCCAGTCTAGCAGGCTCTCTGCCAAAAGCAATGCGGGAAACCATAATAAAGCCAGCAGCGCGAGACGTATTCCTCTACGAAGCCGCAAAAGACCTGCCCATTCCCGCTTCCGCCCAAACCACCAAAGAACGACGGCACACCCTACAATGACAATCTGCAGCATGACGTAGGTATAGAGCACTGCTGGCCGTGTCGCATATGTATGATGAATCTCGCCTACCTGATTCTGAAGGGCAGTGAGACCACTCCCTTTTTCGATACGTATGACATGACCAGCCAACCCTTTTGGTACGGGTACATCCAGCCAAGACAGTACGGTTGGTACCACATCGAGTCCACTGACTAATCCCGACTGCCTCGTGGTAGCTGATGTCAAAACTCCACTCGCTTTCTCTCCCCAAATGAACACTGGAGTTAAGAGAGCCTTTTCTTTTGTCGCCACATGATTGACGGCTGGTGATGCCAATACAATGCGTTGGTGTGGTTTACGTTCCACAAGGAGCTGGTCAAGGAAAAAGGACAAGTCACGCAAAACACGCTGATACTGCCGGGTAAACTGACCTGGGTCCATATCCGCACTCAACTGGTATAACCGGGATAAATCTGAGAGTTGAGCAATGATCAAGCCCGCTTGACGCTCACTATGGATTTTCTCAAGCAGGTAAGCGTAGTTTGTCTTGATCCCGTACGGATAGCCGCGAAGGAGCTCCATGCTTTTTGTAGAAATGTCCCCTGTCGGAACCCTTCCTTGCTGATCCATCGCAAACAGAACGGCATGTCTCTGTCGGATATCCTCATAGTCACCGTTTCCGTATAAAGCGACCTGAATGTTGTTTGCAGCAAGCTCGGTCCCAAGGAGCCCGATTTGCGCAGAATACGGTTTCTCCCGATTATCTGCCAAGAGCCGGAAAATACCCGGAAAAATGATCGAGGAGCGCACCACCGCCTGCGCCTGATCACTGCCCAGCTCTTGCGCCCGTTCACCGGCTGTTTCCCTGGACGATAGCGCTTCATACGGATGATAGCCTGTCCCGCTCTTTTCAGAGTAAAACGCTTGACCGCCGCTCCCCATGAGCAGGTAGCCGTTCGCGGCTGTGCGCGATCCGGGTGTTCTTATGGACAGAGCCCCAGCTCCTGCATCATCCAACCATTTATCCACAGTAGATAACTTTTTTAGCTGCTCCAGATCATGAAACGACATCCCCTCCACAAACAGCATGATGACCTGTTGTTTTTCCTTTGCTACCAATGGTTTTCCTATATTTGTAACTAGAAACAATATCAAGAACAACAAGCAAATCAGCGCGAGTTTCTTTCTCACGAGTCTACCTCCTGTTGATAACTCGACTTTTTTATCCACATTTTCCACAGAATAATCCACAGAGTACATGCGGTTTTCCCGGTCATTTTCTCGTGTTATCACCAGTATTCACAGGAGTATATGTGAACAATCCAGAAAGTTATCCTATGATGTGGATAAATCTAAAGAGTTACTCCCTTGGCTGGAAAAGATGCTGACGTGAGACGAAGCAGGTCCTAATTTTGAGGATGTGAAGAGTGGCAAGTAAGGAATGAGTATGTGGGACTATCCATCTTGGATGGTCCCTTAGTATATTTGGGGTTTAAATTGTGTATTTAAATGTTGATCAAGGCCTCGTAGGAAGAAGCCCTTCGTTTAAACAAACAAAAAACGCATCTCTGATTCAACCTCAGAGATGCTTTTCATCCGGTCACTCTATTGCTCAGAAAGCGACAAGCTTGGGACTCCGTTCAAATCAAGCCCCTCAAACTGTCCTTTTTCATACTTGATAAAGCCTGCTGCCGCAATCATCGCAGCGTTGTCCGTACATAGTAAGAACGGTGGAATCACCAACGGAATTCCTTCTGCCTCGCACCTTGCTTGCAGTCGATCACGCAATCCGCGATTCGCCGCGACGCCCCCGGCCAGCAGTACCTGCTTCGCTCCATGAGAACGAGCTGCCCGAATCGTCTTTTCTACGAGCACCTCTGTTACCGAGTCTTGGAAGCTCGCAGCCAGATTCGCCGGTTCGATCGTCTCTCCTCGCTGAGCTGCATTGTGCAACGTATTGAGCACAGCTGACTTCAAGCCACTGAAGCTGAAATCGTAGGAATCTGGCTCCAGCCATGAACGAGGGAGCGGTACATTTGCCTCCCCTTCATGTGCGAGACGATCAATATGAGGTCCGCCTGGATATGGCATATTCAGCGCTCGTGCTACCTTGTCATACGCTTCCCCTGCAGCGTCATCTCGCGTTTCCCCTAAAATCTCGAACTGACCGTGCTCCTTCATCCAGACAAGCTCCGTATGCCCGCCCGATACGACGAGTGCGATCAGCGGAAACTCCATTTCTTGCACCAGACGATTCGCGTAAATATGACCTGCGATATGATGCACGCCAATTAGCGGGATGCCTCTGGCCATGGAAATGGCTTTTGCTGCTGCCACGCCAACTAACAGGGCTCCGACAAGCCCAGGCCCGTACGTCACCGCAATTGCCTGGATGTCATCCAGCGTTTTCCCAGCCTCGGTTAGAGCCTCTTCGATGGTAAGCGTAATATTCTCTACATGTCTGCGAGAAGCCACCTCCGGCACGACTCCGCCAAACCTTTTATGGATATCGGCTTGGGAAGCAATGACGTTCGACAGCACCTCTCGGCCATCACGGATGACAGAAGCCGATGTCTCGTCGCAGCTTGTTTCAATTCCTAAAATATAAGTAGGAGCACCTGATTCCCTATGTGCTTCGTATTTTTGCTGTATGCGCTTCTCGTAGCGCGACGTATACGTCTTTTTCATTACAATGTCACCCACATAATGATTGCGTCCTCATTGTTATCCGAATAATATCTCTTGCGCCGCCCATGCTCTTTAAAGCCGAGCTTGATATACATGTTCCGCGCAACTGTGTTCGAAGGTCGAACTTCCAGCGTCATGCTATGGGCACCCTGCAGCTTGGCAACACCCATCATTTTGATCATCAGTGCCAATCCAACCTTTTTTCCACGATATAATGGATGGACGGCAATATTTGTAATATGTGCCTCATCGATCACAATCCACATACCGCAATAAGCGATAATCCGATTTTGGTGAGCGACGACTACATAGCGTGCATTTGGATTTCTCGTCAGCTCGTTGACAAATGCATCATGCGGCCATGGAGTTGTAAAAGCCAAGCGCTCCAGCTCTGCCACAGCCCCAACGTCCTGCATCGTCATATAACGATATTCCAAATCGATTGGTTGACTCATGCTTTTACTCCTTTACGGCCCCCGCCTGCTTTTGGGCAAGCCACTTCGCTTCTGCTTCTGCCAGTTGCAAATACTCCGGAACCAGTTCATGCGCATTTCCGCCGCCTTGAAGCTTGCGCAGTGCCACATAGCCGATATGGGCAGCACGCGGGTGATTGAATGCTGGAGAAGCAAATTGCGCCTGATTCCCGAGCTCTTGCACAATCGTCTCCCGATGCAGCCTTACATCTTCACCCAAGAACAAGATCGGCTCTCCTTGCGCTTGATCTCTCAACAGTGGCAGCCATTCTCGCAATAGGATGATTTGTTCTGTGGACTGCGCTCGCAACGCCTCCATGCCATCGGAACGATAACAGCCGGTATACACTTGACCTCTGCGCGCATCGAACAGCGGTACAATCAATCCAGAGAAGCCTGTGGCATTCATGGCAATTACCTCCAGGCTGGATACACCGATGACTGGCACATTCAGTGACCAAGCCATGCTTTTCGCAGAGGCAACGCCGATTCTTACACCCGTGTAGGAGCCCGGTCCGTTTGCCACCCCGAAACCGCTGAGTTCCTCTGGCGCTGTTCCTGTTGCATCGAGCAGTTCACTGACGCAGTCCATCAGACGCACGGAATGGTTTTTTTGCTGGTTCGTCGTCATTTCGGCCAAGACCCGCTCTTCCTCTACCACAGCTACACTTAGCACCAGATTCGATGTATCAATCGCCAGTACGCGCATCAAAATCAAACTCCTCACACAATTTCACATAACGATTCCCTTGAGGAACCAGCTCGATCATCCGCTGTTCCTCCCCTTCTCTACGTAGGAAGACGGTCATCCGATCTGTCGGCAGGACATCCTCGATCAAAGAGGCCCACTCTACTACACAGACACCTTCTCCAAAAAAGTAATCGTCCAGACCAAGAGAGTCTGGGTCATCGCCTACCCGGTAGACATCCATATGATAAAGCGGCAAGCGCCCCTGATATTCTTTTATGATAGTAAAGGTCGGACTGTTCACTACTTGTCGGACTTCTAGTCCTTTGGCCAACCCCTGGGTAAAAGTCGTCTTGCCCGCTCCCAGATCTCCCTCCATCGCGAGGAAGTCACCTGGTACAAGCAGACTTGCCAGTTGCTCGGCAAAGCGCTGCGTCTCCTGCGCTCCCGTGAGCCTCCATGTATAGCTCATCTCTTTCATCCACTCCTAAAATGGTTGAATCCCGCTTTGGGCAACGGGAGCTGTTGATCATCGCGCTGAAGCATCAATTCTGGCTCATACCTTTTCCCTACCACCTCACCGATGACAGTAAACGGTACACCACTAGCGGCAAATTGCTTGCTTACGGCTTCGTAGTGACTTTTCGCAAGCGTTCCGACCAATTGATAATCTTCACCGCCATAAAAAGCCCATTCCAGCGGATCCTTCTCTACGTGCCGTGCATACTCCCGCACTTCGTCATGGATCGGTACCGTTGCAGCATCGACCAAAATCGATACGCCGCTCGCCTCGGCAATCTCCCACAGCTCAGACGCAAGTCCATCACTTACATCATTCAGCGCACTGCATGCCCCTGATTCTAGGAGCAGTCTGCCCGCTTTTATTTGGGCAACGGGACGCTGATGAGCATCCATCAATGTCTCCCAAGGTAAAGAAACGCTTCTTTCAGCAGTCTCGCCTTGCAGGAGAAGATGTAGTCCTGCTGCAGAAGTTCCGACATGCCCTGTAACAAAAACAAGCTGCCCAGGCTTTGCCTGTGAACGACGAATGGCACGCCCTTTTTCCACCTCGCCCAGTACGGTAACACTCAGGTGTAGGGCATCAGGCGCAGAAACGGTATCGCCACCAATGACACGAACCCCATATGCCTGACAAGCCTCGTAAATACCTTCATAGATTTGCTGGCATTCGTCAGGCGTCCATTGAGGACTTACCGCGATACTGACAAGCGCATACCGGGCAACCCCGCCCATCGCTGCAACATCGCTCACATTGCTGATAACAGCCTTATATCCGATATCACTAGGATTCATCGTTTTCTTCAAAAAATGAACCGTCTCCACCATCGCATCGCAACAAGCCACGACTTCCATTTCTGGCGCTGGGGAGAAGACAGCGGCATCATCCCCTATCCCGACAGTCAAACCGTTCCCTTCCTGCCCCGCAGAACGACTCGTCCATTGCCGGATCAGGGAAAATTCGTCGTGTGCCACTTCAAGCGCTCCTTTTCCTTCGCGGAAAACATTTTTCGTCTGTTCATTATACCCCTGCTGTCAAAAGACGCGCAAGAAAGCCAACCGCCTCTGACTCTTTACGTCGTTAGCTCGCGCAACAGCAGCTTTCCTTTGCAGCGTCCGCAACGATAGCGGCTCGGGTTCATCTTTCGTTTGCGTTTGTAGCTCATGCCACATGCCTTGCATACCAGCTCGTAGCGGTAAGGCAGGGTCGTCCGACCGTTTCCTACCTGTTGGCAGTATCGGCTTCCCCCCACCTGACGCAGAAGTAGTTGAAAATCCCGATCAGCGTGGCGATACCCGCGCTTTTCTATGTGTAAATGATAATGGCAAAGCTCATGCTTAATGATCGCAATCAATTCCTCCGCACCATGCTCCTGCAAATGCTTTGGATTCAACTCAATGTCATGCGAGCGCAGCAAGTACCTACCGCCAGTCGTGCGCAATCTGCTGTTAAAGCGGGCCTGATGGCGAAAGGGCTTGGCAAAAAATTCGCTGGATATCTGCTCTACCAGCATTTGCAGTTCCGTATCGGTCATCTCATCTCCTCCGCTTCCTTCTTTTCACCATAGCAGTTCCAGTTGAAAAGTGCCAGACAGATAGGCTACACTGAGTGCAAATATACGGTTGTGACCGTTTATTTGACGACCGCATGCGGTCATATCCTGTTTAATGAAAAACGTCGAGACGTTTTTCACAAATAAACGGTAGACAGAATGGTGGAGGAGCTCATGCGCTATTTGTTGTTGCAGTCCAGTGACGGACTACAGTTTGTCTCGTTGCCAGAAACGCATATGTACCAATTAATCGCTCTATTGAAACGACTTTACAAGGAAATTGACAAATTGACGATCACAGAGCGCCCAGAATTGCCTACGCTTCTGGCAGACTGTGCGGATGTAGATCGGTTAGAGAGCGGGCTTTCGATCGTGGATGGTTTGGAGTACGTCAGTGGTCTGGAGCGCCGCTTCGCTGCCCTACAAGAGACAGAGTATCCGCTCATCTCTTTATTGACAGAGATCCGTGCCCTACAAGCTCAATTGGAGTATTTGCACGAAGAAGAAGAGTAAATGAAAATTGTAGGCACCTCCTGCTCGTCTCTGCGCATACATTGCCTATAGACGAATCTCTCCAGGAGGTACTTTCATGCCACAATGGATGCGCAGGCAGTTGCAACGTGCCTTTAATGGGAAGGACGTTCGCCAAATTCGTGTGCTCAACAGTTGCTGGTTCTTATATTTAGAAAAAAATGGCGGCCGCCCTGACTGACAGGAGGCCGCCTTTTAGTTCATGTTCAAAAAGTCGTCTTTTCAGCACCGAGAAAGTGGCGAGAACCTGAAGAAGGAGGAGCGGTTATCCTTCCGTTGGCGCGATCATGGTCATCCCTACACGCTGACGTTTCTCGTCAATTTCTACTACCCACACATCTACGATATCGCCAACGGTCACTACTTCAAGTGGATGTTTCACAAAGCCCTTCTTCAAACGGGAAATGTGCACGAGTCCGTCATTTTTCAGACCGATATCCACAAACGCTCCGAAGTCGACCACGTTGCGCACAGTACCTTGCAGCTTCAGGCCCACACTCAGATCAGACAACTGGAGGACATCACTTCGCAAGAGTGGTTTTGGCAGCTCGTCACGCGGGTCGCGACCAGGACGTAAGAGGCTGTCCACAATGTCTTGCAGCGTAGGCTCGCCAATCCCGAGCTTCGCAGCAGTCTCTTTTACATCCAAAGACTGCACGCGCTCCTTGCAGTTCTCACTGCCGATCTCCTGAGCGTTAATACCCAGCATCGACAATAGCTGGTGGGTCGCATCGTACGATTCCGGGTGAATCGGTGTTTTGTCCAGTGGATTCGCTCCATCCATCACGCGGAGAAACCCGATACACTGCTCGTACGTTTTGGCACCTAAGCGCGGAACCGCCTTCAGCTGGGAGCGCTCCGTGAACTTCCCGACCTCGTCCCGTTTTTTCACGATATTCCCCGCCACTTGACGGCTGATCCCTGATACATACTGCAATAGAGAAGGAGAAGCGGTATTCACATCTACTCCGACATGGTTTACGGCAGACTCAACCACAAACTGCAGACTGTCTGCCAGCCTCGATTGGGAAACATCGTGCTGGTACTGACCAACCCCGACGGACTTCGGATCGATTTTGACCAACTCAGCGAGCGGGTCCTGCAAGCGACGCGCGATTGAGGCCGCACTTCGCTCTGCTACATCCAGGTCCGGGAATTCTTCCTTGGCCAGGGTGGATGCGGAATATACGGATGCACCTGCCTCGTTCACGATGATGTACATTACCTCTCGCTTCAGCTCTTTCAGTAGCGTGGCAATGAACTGTTCTGTCTCGCGCGAAGCAGTACCGTTGCCAATCGCGACAACCGTAACTGCATAGGTTTCGATCAACTGCTTCACTTTCACTGTAGCTTCAGCCACTTTATTGGCCGGAGGGGTCGGATAAACGACGGCAACCTCCAGCAGTTTGCCGGTTTCGTCTACAACGGCGAGCTTACAGCCTGTCCGAAACGCCGGATCGACGCCAAGTACGACTTTTCCTTTTACAGGCGGTTGAAGCAGCAAATTGCGCAGGTTTTCTGCAAAGATGTGAATTGCACGTTCCTCGGCTGCCTCTGTCAACTCGGCGCGCACCTCTCGTTCAATAGAAGGGGCAATCAGACGCTTATATGCGTCCTCGACTGTCAAAGTCAGCAGATCGCGGGCTACTGTATCACGAGGAATGGTGCGTTTTTGCATCCAAGCCACAATCTCTGCGACAGGTGCTTCAATGGAAACCTTCAAAATGCCTTCGTTTTCTCCCCGATTGATGGCCAGTACCCGATGTGGAACGACCTTTTTCAGAGGCTCACTATATGCGTAATACATTTGGTATATATTTTTCTCGTCTGCTTCTTCGGCTTTCTGCTCAGTCAGAAGCAATCCTTTTTGCACGGAGCGCTGGCGAACCCACTGGCGAATTTCTGGGTCATCAGACAGAAGTTCCGCCACGATGTCCATTGCTCCTTGCAGAGCTTGCTCAGTCGTCTCTACGCCTTTTTCCGGGTTGATGTATGGTTTTGCTTCTTCTTCCGGATTCCCGGTTTTCGGTAAGCTCATGAGGTAGTTGGCAAGTGGCTCTAGTCCCTTCTCCTTGGCCATGGTTGCACGCGTGCGGCGTTTTTGGCGGTAAGGGCGGTACAGGTCCTCTACCTCTTGCAGCTTTGTCGCACGCTCAATAGCTGCGCGCAGCTCGTCCGTCAGCTTGCCTTGCTCATCGATGAGCCGAACGACTTCTTCCTTCCGCACTGACAGGTTGCGTAAATAGCGAACGCGTTCCTCAATCGCTCGAATTTGTGTTTCATCTAGCTGCCCCGTCATTTCTTTGCGGTAGCGGGCAATAAAAGGAACCGTGTTTCCTTCATCCAGGAGGGCAACCGTGCGCTCCACCTGGTGAGGTTTGACACCCGTATCTTGGGCGATTGTCTGGATCATCAACGTAAGCTCCATACCTGTCCTCCTGCGCTCATTCTTCGTCGTTTATTGTACCACATTTGCTAACAAGGACTGGAAAAAGGGAAGAAAAAAGAGGAGCCACTTGGCCCCTCTACGTCGCGGTTTCCAGCTGTTCCACTTTCAATGCTTCTCTCAGCTTGCCCAACGCCCTGCGCTGAAGGCGGGAAATATGCATCTGCGACATCCCCATGATGTCCCCAGCTTGCTTCTGACTCAAATTTTGATAAAAAGTTAATTGTATGATTTCTTTTTCACGGTGATCCAAAATTTGCAGGGCCCGCTCCAGCATCAGATTCTGCTCGACTGCTCCGTACCCTTCTTCTGTCGACCCCACTAGGTCGAGTAAAGAAATGGTATTGCCATCCAGATCCGCTTCCAGCTCGCTGTCCATAGAGAGAGAATGATAGCTGCGCCCCATCTCCAAGGTTTCCAGAATCGCTTCCTCTGTAACGCCGAGGCTGTTGGCAATGTCCGCAATTTGGGGAGAACGCTGTAGCTTGATCGTGAGCTCGTCGACCACCCGTTTGATCTTCGGGCTCAGTTCCTTTACTCTTCGCGGAACATAGACACTCCATGTCTTGTCCCGAATATAGCGCTTAATCTCCCCAACAATGGTCGGGATCGCAAAGCTCTCAAATGTCCGCTCAAAGCTAGGGTCGAACCGACGAAAGGAAGCAAGCAGGCCGATTAGTCCGACTTGCACGAGGTCTTCATACATGACTTGTCCGCGAACAAACTTCTTCGCTAACGATTCCACAAGAGGAGTATAGGCCCTCACCAGTTGTTCCTGTATCGCAGGATCTTTTGTTTCACCATACAGGTGGATGAGCTCCTTCAACTCCTCTGGACTATATTTCTGCTTCCGAGATTGTCCAGTCATTTCCAGCCACCCCATCCTGCCGAACATACTTGGTCATGGAGACTACTACCCCTGATTCAGAGCGTGTCTCCACCTCATCCATAAGCGTGTGAATGAGATAGAGCCCGAGCCCGCCCTCATCCAAATCCTCTATGCTTTTCCCTGCATAAATCGGCGTCAGTTGCTCAGCAATGAGCTCATTTGAAAATCCAACGCCCTGATCGCTTACCTCGATCACCAATCGATCTTCATAAACGTGGCATTGGATATGAATGGAGCCAGGATTCTCTGTTTCCTTGTATGCATGTCTTACTACATTCGTACATGCTTCTCCGACGGCAAGCTTGATATCCTCAATCTCTTCATAAGAAAAGCCCATACGGTTGGCTATACCGGATACAGTCAGACGCGCTACTCCCAAATACTCCGCCTTGCTTGGCAAAGTCAATTGAATCACGTCTGCCTGAGGTCGATTTGGACCCATTACTCGCTCTCTCCTTTGCGGATGGCAATATGATCGTATAAGCCAGTAATGCGAAATAGCCTTTCCACACGCGGAGACAATTTGTGCACCTCAAATGTACGATTTCGTTGGATGCACTCTTTCATAATCCCGATGAAAATTCCAATTCCGGTACTGTCCATGTATTCTACTGCTTCCAAATCAACCGTTATGTGATTGATATCCGGTTTGTTGACGAGTGACATGAGTGTTTCCTTAACTTTCGGTGCTGTAAAAGCATCAATATCTCCACCAAGGACCACTCGGTGCTCAGTTTCAAGGCTCGTTGTCTTAATTAGCAGGTCCATCTGCGTCTACCCCCCGTACGTTGCTTAGGTTCTTCGAAGTACAATCATGGTGTAATCATCCAGCAGGTCAAACTGGGAGAGCAGAAGCAGTCTATTGTACAGGCCGTTTGCCATCTTTTGGGCAGATTCGCCCACCTCTTTTTGCAAATGGTGTACAAGCTCTTCCCTTTGCAAATAATATCGGTTATTTTTGCATTCTGTTACACCATCCGTCAGAAGAATCAGAACATCATTTATTTCTAAACGAATCTCCTGAACCTCATATTCACTGTTTGGGCATAAACCGAGTGCATTCCCTCGCCCATCGAGATCGTAAAACTTCCCTTCGGCCGACCTGTACAAAAATCCTGGCTCGTGTCCTGCCATCGCATAACGGAAACAGTGTTCCTTCGAGTCGTAACTTCCAAACATCATCGTCACAAACATGCTCGGATCAATATTTCTTCCCACGATTCGGTTTAAATGGTGCAGCATTTCTTCGGGACCCAGCTCCATTTGTCCAAGGCTGTCTATCGCATATTTCACCATCGACATACACATCGCAGCAGGCATTCCTTTACCGGTAATGTCTGCTATGGCGACGCCGAAACGACCTTCGGTTTGTTCAATGAAGTCGTAATAGTCGCCCGAGATTTGTTTCGCTGCAATACTCACTACGCCAATCTCTAGTTCTGGATAGACTGGAACCTCACTTGGCAAAAGTGATTGCTGCATCGCTTTTGCCACGGCTATTTCTGATTCCATCTGCTGATGCCTATTGCGCCAGCTGTTTACGGATCGGTGCTCGTTCCCATATTCAATCATGACCTCTGTCAAAATGGAGAAGGAGGAGCGCACAAACTCTGGCACTTCCCCGAGCTGCTCAAGTGCTTGCGCATGCAAATCAGTTATTTCTTCTGGCGAAATATCTTGAGAAAGCATCCATTTGCCCAACTGCTGGGCTCCGTAAAGCTGGTCCTCCCCTTGAGCACTCAGGTAATCCCGAAGAATTTTTACATACTCTTCCTGGAAGCTCCGGGTTACCATTTATCTCATTCCTCCTTTGCTTGATCGCTCCACTTCACAACAACGACACGCGTTCCTTCTCCCAGGGTACTGTGGATCTCAAATTCATCCATCATGCGCCTGACACCCGGCAATCCGGCCCCGAGGGCACCTGAAGTCGAATAGCCATCATCTAACGCCTGGCGAATATCAGGAATCCCTGGACCGCTGTCATTCGCTGTTATTTGCAAGCCGATCACTCCTTCGCGCTCAATCGGCGAAATGGTGATCGTCCCCGTACCCGCATACAAATAAATATTGCGAGCCAATTCAGAGATTGACGTGGCAATGCGGGACTGCGTGATCGTGCCAAAGCCAAACAACTTCGACATATTTCGCCCCACTTGCCGCGCCGTCACGATGTCTGATTCTTGTTCTATATTGATTGTCTCAGGAAAATAGTCTGCCACAACCAAAAAAACCCCTTCCGCCTCGCTTGGTAGGTAGAAATGAGTTTTTTCTCTACCTCGAAAAATAAATCATATTGTGTCACATTTTGTCTTATATTCTCTTTTCGAACAGTTCGCTGTGCACCTATAAAATCCCTGCAAATTTGACAGCAAAAAACCACTTGCTTCACTCAAGTGGCTTTTCCTATCAATTAGTCTGATCTTTTTTCACACGTTAAAAATCAATGAGTCCTAAACTGATTTGCAAGGATTCATTAACCCGATCCATCATCTCGTCATCGAGATGCGTAATTTTATCAGTTAGACGTTGTTTGTCAATGGTTCGTATTTGTTCCAATAGAATAACGGAGTCACGATCAAATCCATAAGTTTTTGCGTCAATTTCCACATGCGTAGGCAGCTTCGCCTTTTGAATCTGCGCCGTAATGGCTGCGACGATGACCGTCGGACTAAATCGATTTCCAATGTCGTTTTGAATGACTAAAACAGGCCGTACGCCTCCTTGCTCAGAGCCAACGACCGGGGACAGGTCCGCGAAAAACACATCGCCACGTTTGACAATCACCAGTCACACCCCGCTAACTAAGCGGACAAGAGTATGGTCAGCCTCTTCTTCAGCGCCAAAAGCCTCCGATGCCATATTCAGATTGATCTTCGCCATCTCCATGTACCCTTTTTGCATGGTCTCACGGATTGTGCGTTTTTTTCGCTCTTTCAAATACAAATGCATCGCTTGACGAATAAACTCGCTGCGATTGGATTTTTCCTTTTGAATAACGCCATCCACTTCCTGAAGCAAGTGTTGTGGCAAGCTGATCATGATGCGTTTCGTGTTTGACTTCGACAAGACAAATCCACCTCCAACCATGACCGTAACTTCCATCCGCTATGCTGGTTCTAGAAAGAACAGCCAATATGAACAATACCATTATGTCGAATCCATTGCAAAAATATACCTACTGTCGCTTTTTCGGTGAGAAAACGTGAGTGTAAACAATCCAAAGGTGTAGGTGAAGACTTCGTTTACCCAAAAAAGCCAGCTTTTTCGCTTAACTAGTATTCGTGTTCCACGGGAAAATTCCTGCTGATTTCCCTTGCTAGTTATTTACATTTTCACGGGACGAGTGCTTCATCGTCAATGGGTGAAATACGTCAGTTACTTTCTGGTCGCGCAAATAGAGGCGCGGAATTCGGTAATTCAGCATACATGGAACCTCATAATTGATTGTTCCCAGCAATTCGGCAATTTCATCCAAGGAGATTTCCTCGTCCCCCTGCTTGCCATACAAGACGACCTCATCATTGACCGCTGCTTCTGTCGAATTCAGGCTGACCATGATTTGGTCCATGCAAACTCTGCCTGCAATCGGGTAGCGCGATCCATTGTACAATACCTCACCACGATTGGACAAAAGGCGAGAATAGCCATCTGCGTATCCGATCGGCAGCGTTGCAATCCACTCGTCAGGCTTTGCTGCATACGTAGCACCGTAGCTGACCGTGAATGGCTCATCTGCCTTCTTTACGTGGGCAATTCTGGTCTTGAGCGCCAGGGCGGGGGCAAGAATAACATCCGCACGTTCTTTCATGTACACAGAAGGATACAATCCGTATAAACCTATGCCTAAACGAATCGTATCATACCCCCAATCGGGAAATGCGATAGCCGCAGCCGTATTGCAGCAATGAACGGTCGGCAATGTTTTATTCGCTTCACGCAGTGCTTGCAAAAAGGATTGAAACAAGTCGTGTTGTCGTCGCACATGGGTTGTATCTGGTTCATCCGCGCAGGCAAAATGCGTAAAAATGCCTGTCCACTTAAGCTTTGAGCATTCTTCAAGGGCACCTACAACCGCAAGCAAATCTTCCGTTGTCCGAACGCCCAAACGTCCCATTCCCGTATCGGCCTTCACATGAATCCCGACAGGCTTGCGATCGTTTTTCTGAAGAATGTCGTTCGCTTCCGTGATCCATTCGACGCTGTAAGCGGTTAACTCCACTTCCAGCTCGCTTGCAGTGACAATGGATTCGACAGGTGTGTATCCCAACACTAAAATCGGCGCAGTGATCCCTGCTCTCCGCAAAATAAGCGCTTCATCGAGCAATGCGACTGCAAGTGAATCTGCACCGCTCGCCAACGCTTCTTTTCCGACATGGACAGCGCCATGACCATACCCGTCTGCTTTCACAACAGCCATAATACCCGTTTTTTCTGGCAAATGGCGTTTGAATGTCTCAAGGTTCGCCCGGATGGCATCCAAATCAACCTCTACCCAAGTGTCACGACAAAACGATTTCATTCCTATCTCCTCTTGTTCCCTTTTTTATAGTAAAACAAGCGTTCATTTAAATGACTGAGAAATTGCCTGGAAACCATCAGTGATTCCTTTTTGCCGCCTACACGATAAAAATGACGGCCTTCATAAATTTGCTCGACTTCTGACAGCGGGTAGCTCTTTTCCTGCCCTGACATGGATATGATCAGGTGAGTCTTGGTCAGCTTGTACACCGGACGTAATACCGATTTGTACATAAACGGAGACAATCCAACAACAGCAATGGCAATGGCAAAAACAAGCACTTTGAATCTCGTGTCATTGGTCGGGAAAAATTGAGCGAGAATCATCATCCCCAGCACAAACATGACAGTCTCGTTAATGCGCATTTTCCAGCTTTTTCGCAGGAGCATGTCTTTGTAGGTCGATGCTTCCTCGTACAAAACTTCGTTAGACGGTTTCTTCATGTAAAGCATGCCACCTCATTCAATAAGTTACTCTGAATGTATCGTGTTTTCCCGCTGTGTGTCAATTCGCGGATTGTCCTTTCATCTCATTCGCACGTTGGTTTTTATGTACAAAGCGGCCCTCATCGACCAATCCCGAGAAAATAGAAAAGCAGATGGGATTAGCTCCCACCTGCTGACTTTTCTACATGGTTTCCCCCTGGTCTTTTTTCCCTTTTTCATGTCTTGGGAAAACGACTTTTTCAAAGCTGCCATCCACCATCTTTTGCACCATCGCTGTCAATTCCTCGCTGCGCTTGTCTGCTTGCTCCTGTGTGAGCTTGCCTGCCTTTACTGCTTCTTTCAGCTTGGCTTCTTGCTGACCTACCAAGAGCTCGATGACGTCATCCACTTCTACGCCCTGCTCCTTAGCGATGGTTGCTAACGATTTCCTTGCTTTTTGCTCTTCCTTCAGTTTGTCTGCATCCAGCTTGAGGAGGGACAGCAGTTCTTCATTATTTTTCTCGAAGCCCATTCCTTTACCCGGTCCACGTCCTTGATGCGTGTTTTGCACCATTTCTTTTACCCGCTCACTGGCATTCTCATTCATTTTGTCTGCTTGTTCCTGTGTCAGCTTCCCGGCGGTTACCGCCTCTTTCAGATTAGCCTTTTGTTGTTTGACCAAAAGCGCTACCAGATCATCCACGGATACACCTTGCGCTTCTGCGATGGTAGCCAGCGATTTCCCTGCTTTTTGCTCTTCCTTCAGTTTGTCTGCATCCAGCTTGAGGAGGGACAGCAGTTCTTCATTATTTTTCTCGAAGCCCATTCCTTTACCCGGTCCACGTCCTTGATGCGTGTTTTGCACCATTTCTTTTACCCGCTCACTGGCATTCTCATTCATTTTGTCTGCTTGCTCCTGCGTGAGCTTGCCTGCCGCTACCGCCTCTTTCAGCTTGGTTTCCTGTTGTTTTACCAACAAAGCCACCAGATCATCCACAGATACGCCTTGAACTTCTGCGATAGCAGCCAGCGATTTGTCCGCTTTCAGTTGTTCTTGGAATTTAGCGGCATCCAGTTTCAAAAGGGACAGCAGTTCTTCGTTTTTCTCGAAGCCACCGATGAACCCACCTTTGCCTGACCCACCTTTGCCGAAGCCTTTATCCGGTTTCGCTTTTTCTACCTGTTCTTTTACGCGATCGCTCAGATTTTCAGACAGCTTATATGCCTGCTCCTGCTTCATCTTGCCTGCTGCTACTGCTTCCTTCAGTTTGGCCTCTTGCTGTTCAACCAGAAGTGCTACTACATCGGCAGTGTCGACTCCTTGAGCTTGTGCAATCGCTGCGAGTGTTTTCCCTGCCGCAAGCTCTTCTTTCAGCTTGTCAGCATCTAGCTTCAACAGTGAGAGCAGCTCTCTATTTTCTTTGAAGTTTTCATTGAAGCCCACTCCACCGTGGTGGCCCATCTTGCCTGTTTTGAATTTTACTTCTGCCGGTTTATTCAATGAAGTTGGTTTTGCTGAATCGGCTGCCATTGCTCCGCCTATGCTACCCAGACTCAGAACCACTGCCATCGTTCCCATCAGCATTCCCATTTTCGCTTTGCTAAACATATACACTCAACCCTTTCGTCTTTGCTCGTGTAGTGTGCTTGCTCTTTGGTACAAGACCAAGTGTACATGGGTATTTTTAGATTCCCGTTTGAGAAAAAAGGAAAACTTGAGGGAAAATCGAGGAGTAGTTGTGAGATGAGTCAACATAGTGGAGGAAAAGAAAAAGCACAGTTCTCTTCGACTCTGACACGCCTGCAGGGGGATTCACTGGCCGTCTCCACTCCAAAAAGGGGACCGTTGAGCCAAAGCCACCCTACGGGCGGAAGTTTCTCAAGGAAGAAGTGTTCGACAAGCGTGGTCCCCTTTTGGAGTTACGACTGGGGGAGGCTTTGTCAAGGTCTGCGAGCCCTGTGCTTTTTCTTTTCGCCAGCTTTTTTGATTCATCGTTTCTTTAAAAACTTAGGAAGTTCATCCTTTGAGTATCAACAGGGGGGTATTTTTCTTATATAGTGGGACAAAGCTGCTTGGGAAGAAGTGCATTTCCTGTCCAAGCGCCTCTGGAGCCCACCTGAGCGTAGGATTGAATGTCGGGGAATTTCAGCTTCACTTATGAACTACTTCATCGAAACTTCTACGTTTGAAGCGCTCCCGACATTCAATCCGGAGCGGACAGTCTAACCCCTTGCTGGGCGTAGGCCGAAGCGTAGACTGGAAATGCGCTTCTTCCCCTCCGCTACAGCCACTTCCCCCAAAAATAGCAAAAGAGGACGGCATTCACCGTCCCCTCTCCCACACTTTTATTTCGCGCTGAGGCCATATGTCGACTGTGCGACATTCACCATTTCTTCCTCAGGAAGATCCCCCGCGATTGTATATTCGATGCCGTCGAGCTCCCACGTCAGAAGTCGCTGATTTTCACCTGTCTGCGCAAGCACACCAACCGTAAAGCCGAGGTTCACAGGCATACCTTGCTCATACGACACAGATGCTGCTGTCGGGCGTCCTTCGATTACCTTATAGTTGTAGGCTCCCTTGTAGGTCAAGATGACTCTTCTCTCCCCATCACGGGTAACTGGCTCAATATCACCTTGCTTAACCCCTTCTGGCATATACGTAGGGACGATGACACCGAATTGGCTGTTCGGCTGTTTCACGACCTGTCCATTTGCTGGCGCCATTGTTGGGATCGTTGTCAACGAGCTTGTTGTCATGTTGCGCTCTTTGTCAAAGGCGTCTTTGTCAAACATAGGGTTGAACGAAAAATCAGTGAAATCAATTCGTACAAGCGAATTCATGCTAGCATCCATAATTTCAGCGTGCGTCGGTTTGAAATCTTCTGTCAGCCAAATTTTTTGCTTGGTCAAAGAACGATTGCCGCTGTAGTTCGCTTTCACTTCGAATACATACTGTTTTTCATCCATCTTCATTTGGCGCTCAGTGTCATCGATAATGCTCTTGGCCAGCGTTTCGTATAGATACAACGGTCCGTTGTTCTCAGGCCAGCCACTTTGGAAGCGGAAGCTCTTGTTCAGATGCGGGGTCAGTACAAAGACTCCTTCATTGTTTCGCAAGATGATTTGTGTAATGCCACGCTGCTTCGAGGTGAGAGCTACCCGATAGTTGGTTGGCTTTTCATACCAGACCTGAACATCGTACTCCATGGGGGTAGAGCCTGTCTGCATGGTCAAAACAGCCTGAGACTTGTACCCAGACATTTTTCCCAGCGTACCGTTCAGGTCGCTCACCACATCTTCTGGTGTTTTCTGACCGAAACAACCGCCGAGGAACAGGGTGAAAACCAACAATAACACCAGTGGTAAAGCTACCCGTTTCATTCAATGAACTCCTCCTTGTCAATATTTTCGACAAAGAAGGGCATCCCTGTCTATTTCCTGGGAAATCTGTCAGTCTCTCGCCCATGCAGCGCATATCGTGTCAATGGTTGCGAATGGATACGAAGTTGGCGATATATCGCTTGGATCGGCTACAGACTTAGCCTTCCTGTGTAAGAGCAGGTAGTCCCTCCTGATCTACGCGATATAAATGTATGTCCATCCTCGTCCCAATATGCAGACAAGTTTATCGAGGTTGTTCAAAACATCTATCGTTCTTCTACAATTACTTGTGCAATCGCGTGTGTCTGGCTATGCGAAATGCTCACATGAATATGAACGCGAGCAGGGTCCAGATCGAGTTTGCTGTACACCTCGTGCTTTATGGTCATGATCGGCTTGCCCAAATCATTCGGGAGGATTTCCATATCCAAAAAGCTGAGTACAGCACCAATGCCTGTACCAAGAGCCTTTGCTCCCGCTTCCTTGGCAGCAAATCTGCCTGCAACCATTTCCGCCTGTCTCGTCTCTGCCTTTCCATGCAGGAGCTGTTGTTCATCTGTAGTCAAAAAGTGTTTGATCGCACGCTCTTGTCTTTTTATCAAAGTAGCGATTCGCTCTATTTCCACAATATCTACGCCTGTTCCAATGATCATGAGCAATTGCCTCCTAGTGGGCTGATTTACGAATCACAGTATCATCCACTTCCACGCTTTTGCAAGTGTGAGGATAGAAACCACATTCCACGAATAGACTTTACGTAAAAATATAAGAAAACCCCCGCAAATTGCGAGGGCTTTTGTCCGCTGGCTCCTACTCAGTAGCTTGGCCAGAAGATTGTTGTGCAGCCGATTGTTGGTTTTGACGGCGAACTTCCGCAACATTTGTCTCACTCGCGAACTCAGTCGCAGCGCCTTGGGAAGCAGCGCGTTGTGCGGATTGTTGGTTCTGACTACGAACCGCTGCTGCGTTTGTTTCACTTGCGAATTCAGTTGCAGTGTTTGCTGCTTGGCTAGCTTGGTTCGCTTTGCCCATACCCGCTTGTTTGTTTTGTTTAGGCATCGTTACTTTCACCTCCTCGACGTCACTGAATATAATTTGTACAGCCCCCTATGTACGTATCCATCCTCATTTTTCCAAATCGTGCTGTTGCTCACTTGCTTTGTCGCGACCGATCATTCATATTGGAAAGAGCAAGGTTTCTACTCTGCTTTTGAAAGGAGCGATTCTGTATGGCTCACAAGGTTATTATCTATACCCAAGTCACTTGCGGTCCTTGTCAGGAAGAAAAAATGTGGCTGACTTCAAACAACATTGCTTTCGAAGACAGAGACATCCGTCAAAACGAGGCTTATTTCCAGGAAGCCATTCAATTAGGCGCCAGCATGACACCTGTAACCTACATTGAAAAGGAAAACGGCGAGCAAATTGTCATCCATGGATTTGACAAGGAAGAACTAAAAAAAGCGTTGGATCTCAATTGATCCAACGCTTTTTACGACTGATCAGCCAAATGAAGGTTCACTTGTAACTGATTTTTGTTTGACGACTGGCGACATGTCCGGCAAGTTAGACAAAATTTGCTTCACTTCAGGACTGCATTCCGCATTGACGGAGTAATAAACCCATGGTCCCTTCCGGCGCTCTTTGACCAAACCATGAGTTTTTAGCTTAGCCAAGTGCTGGGAAACAGAAGGCTGGGAAGTTTGCAAAATTTCCACGAGATCACGGACACATAAGGACTGTACTTGCAGGAGAGCCATGATCGTCAAGCGTGTCTTGTCACCAAGTAGCTTATAAGTCTCTGACAAAAACAGAACCTGCATCAAATCCATTTCCATAAGGATACCCACCTTTGCCTTACATATCTGCTTATCAGTATACTATATGGCTTATATGATGGGGAAGATAGAACGCAAAAGTTATGTGAATCCTGCTTATACATCTTGCTTTTTCATCGCCTCAATGATCTTGTCTGCAGTGCGCGCAGCCAGCGCCATGACTGTATTTGTCGGGTTGCTGCCACTCGAGGTAACGAACGTAGAAGCACCCGCTATGAAAAGATTGGGTATGTCATGTGACTGCCCATATTCATTCACAACAGAGGTTTCCCTGTCATTCCCCATTCGACATCCCCCCATGAGATGAGCGGTATCAGATACCACATGCTCTGGCTGTCCCCCCATCGCTTCTACAATCCGGTTCATTTGCCCAATAGCATGCTTGTACAGGTGTTTGTCGTTCTCCTGATAACTGAACGTTACCGTAGGGATCGACATTCCGTATTCATCTTTTTCCCCAGAGAGCGTCACTCTGTTATCAGGATGAGGCAGTACTTCCCCGACCAAGGTGATCCGCGCGTACATATTGTAATCCAGCATGGTCTCTCGAAGCTGTTTTCCCCATAAATACGAGCCGTCTTCCCTCTCGGCAGCAATGGCAGCCGCCATCCCGACCGGACGCGCCCCGTGTGCACTCAACGTATATCCGCGGGCAAATCCTCGTTCCCGATCCGTCTCGTAAAAATGCTGGGTCAAAGCAAGGACAGGTGTTCCCTTATACAATCGCACTTCCTCCGGGAGTCGTCCGTATACATCATGACTGGAGTGAGGCATAATAGCTTTTCCTACCCATCCACTTGAATTCGCCAGCCCTTGCGGAAATTGGGCATTCGCCGAACTGAGCAGCAATCTGGGAGTCTCCACCACAAATCCGGCCAAAATGACTACACGAGCCATTTGCCTGTGCGTCAAACCATTATGGTTGAACAACACACCGCTGACCCGGTCGCCAGCCATCAAAATTTCTGTCACCATGCAGTCGGACAGCACCTCTGCCCCCTCCGCTATCGCTTTGGGGATATGATGAATCAACCCGCTGTACTTGGCATTCGGCATGCATCCTTGATTGCAAAAGCCACGATTGATACAGGGGGGACGTCCATCAAAGGGAGCCGATAAAATCGCCAGAGGGGCGACCACACTCTCGATCCCCAGCTTCTCACACCCTTCCCGGAACAGTTGGGCATTGGCACTGATTGGCTCCCGAACAGGGTACGGATACGGGCCTTGGAAGGAACCCCACGGAAAATGATTCGGACCTGAGACCGCAATTTCACGTTCAATCTTGTCGTAATACGGGGCAAGATCCTGATACGTAATCGGCCAGTCTTCCCCTACGCCGTCTACGGTCTTTGTCTTAAAATCACTCTCGTGGAAACGCAGGAACACCCCCGTAAAATGCACGGTGCCTCCCCCAATTCCCCGTCCTGAGTTGTTATGTCCCAAACGCAGCGGGTCATTGCCTGCTACCAGCCTCGTTTCCTGCCAGGCCAATCTCCGCATCGACAGCTCATCACTGGCAAAATCGTGTTGCGGGTCCCAAAACGGCCCTGCTTCCAGTACGACCACGCGCAACCCAGCCTTTGCCAGCTCATAAGCCAGCACGCCCCCTGCCGCTCCAGCGCCTACGATGCATACATCTGCGTCATCGGCGTATTTTCTTTGATCCACAGGAGTGGGGCGATGAGTAATCGTATGATGGTCATGACTCGTCATTTGCTTTCGCCTCCCATGGGTCCGTCAATCCTTTTTCCACCCGTACATAGCCGCGCGGATAAGCTGGTCCGCCGTAGCCGATATCCGACCAGACCAACGGATGTGAATAGTAAGCGCTAACTGTGTCATGCAGCAACACCTTGAAAAAATCTACGGGAGCTAAGTCTGTCCACGCCTCCTGGCTTTGGATACCCCCATTCGCGACGTGCTGAAGAACGGCTTCCTGCTGGTCTAGCTTCAACGCAACGAAGTCAGTTCCATAAGCCGCATGACTCTCCGCATCAATCCCTTTCAAGCCCGAGCGGTAGAGCTCTTTTTTGGGTGGAACTCCGACCTTTCGTTGCGACTCACCGATATTACTAGCCGTTGTATTATCCAGATGCTCCACCACAAAGGTCAGCACCTCCAAACGGTGATCATGGACCAATACGCCTACAACTGTCTGCAAGACTAAGGATTCAGGCTTCGTAAAAAATTGATTGGCGATCGCGGGCATTTTTCTGGCCCCTACTACTTTCCTGGTGTGAGCATCCCACTCTGTATGCTGGTCCCAAACATCATAGGATGGGTAACGTCCAGGCTTCTCCATGTCCTCTCACCCCTTCAAAACGATTTTTACCAAAACAGCGCAAGAAGCCCTAATGCTGACATTGCCGTGATCAGTAAAGGAAGAATCACAGGAGGACCGACGAGAAAATTTTGACCTTGTGAATAACCTCCCACACGCTGCCCAACCCCGACCGTATGCAAATAAGCTCCGTACAACCCCCCAACCATGCCAACCACCATCATCAAGGCAAACACCCAACGTAGCCACCCCGCATTCACAAACGATAAAACAATAGCAGTAACCGCAAATACAGGGAGCTCAAGCACAGGAATCCACATTGCCCAATGTCGGAAGTTTTGTCTGGAGTGAAAAAGTGTGACCTGAACCGCAATCAGGGCAAACGCCAATCCAGCAAAAAGAATGAGTACGCGTTCGATCGGCCAGCCATGCCACATGGAAACATCCTCCTTTTTACGTAGGTTGCGCCTATTTTTTCCGTCCTTGTCAGGTCCTATTCTGCCTATTTCACTGCAAGCAGCATGATGAATAGAAAAAGCCTGCTGACTATTTGGTCAAGACCCCATTTCGTAGACAGTAAGAAAAACCCTGGCCGTTAGGCCGCTAACTGACGTCTAAATTCACTAGGCGTCAGTTTTTTTAATTTCAGTTGAAGACGTTCTTCGTTGTAAAAATGGATATATTCCTCAATTCTTCTTTGAGCATCTTGTACATCTCGTATATCATAGGGATATAGAGCTTCGGTTTTCAAATGAGAAAAGAAGCTCTCCATCGAGGAGTTGTCTAGGCAATTGCCTCGTCGTGACATGCTGATTTTGGCGCCAACCGTAGGCAGCATGTCGTGGTATGCATGAGACGTGTACTGGTGACCCTGATCGCTGTGAACGATCACACCAGTCACGTCTTTTTGTGTTTTAAATGCTTTCTTGAAAGTCTGAAGAACAAGCGCATTGTCGTTTCGAGAGCTGATATGATAGGCAACAATTTCGCGCGTACACAAATCTTTAATTGCTGAGAGATAGATGCGTTCATCTCCGATTCGATATTGGGTAACGTCAGTTACCCATTTTTGATTTGGTCTCTGAGCAACGAAATTACGATTTAGCATGTTCTCGGCTACACGTCCATCGGAAACAATGGCTTGAAAAGTGGTGATATGGGCACGTTTCCGGCGAATAACTGCTTTAATCCCCAGATTTTGCATCAACCGTAACACTTTTTTATGGTTTACTTTACAACCATACTGGCGTACTAGTTCTGCTTGAATTCTGCGGTAGCCGTAAATTCCTTTCCTTTGCTTATAGATCATGTTGATTTTCTCTTTCAAAGCTTTGTCCTTGTTCTGTTTTCTAGTGGAGAGGTATTTATAATATCCGCTTCTCGAGACACCTAAAGCCTTACAAATCTCAGTTACCATGAAGATTGAAGACAATGTCTCCACCATGTGATATTTCTTCCTTACACCTCCCGTACCCAGATTTCCAAACACTTTTTTAGGATTTCATTTTCACGCTTTAATTTTTGAACATGACGGTCCTGGTCAATATACGTCTCCCGACGTCCACGTTGATCTAGGAGTCCAAACTCTCCAAGCTGTCTATACTTTCTCATCCACTTTCTCACACGATCTTTGTCCAGAATTCCCAGATGTTCTGTAATTCGTTTATACGTCCATTTTTCCTCAAGATGTAAACGTATGGCTTCCCTTTTCAGTGTTTCTGGATAGCTCATAAACTTTTGCCCTTTAGCTGCCATAAAAAAATGCACCCCCTAAAGTTCATCGGTAAACCACAGGGGTTTTTCCAATGTCTACTTTAAGGGGTGCACTTCAATTAACCAGCAGGCTTTCATTCCCTATGAAAAATAAACCAACGTCAAATACAATCCAAGCAAGGTTACCATCAATGTCGGTACGGTCAAAATAACCCCCGTCCGAAAGTACTGCCCCCACGTAATCGTCACGTCTTTGCGTCCCAAAACATGCAACCAGAGCAAAGTCGCCAGTGATCCAATCGGGGTCATTTTCGGCCCCAAATCGCTTCCGATCACATTCGCGTAGATCATTGCTTCCCGCAACACTCCGTCTGCCTGGGTCCCTGCAATTGCCAGCGCGTTGAACATGACTGTCGGAAGGTTGTTCATCACAGAGGAAAGAACAGCAGCGAGAAAGCCCGTTCCCAAGGTCGTTGCCAATAAACCATGCGCCATGAACCAATCCAAGGTGTCCTTGACCAAGTCAGTCAATCTCGCGTTGTGCAGCCCCCACACCACGACATACATGCCAATCGAAAAAACAACGACTACCCACGGTGCTTCTTTCATAATCCGCCGCATGGCGATCGCTTCACTTTTTCTTGCAGCCAGGCAAAAAATGATGGCTGCCCCCGCAATGATGATAGACACAGGCGTATGGATAGACTCGCTAATAAAAAAGCCAATCAGCAAGACCCCAAGAATCGGCCACGCCAGACGAAACATTCTCTGGTCGCGAATTGCTTCCTTCGGATTTTTCAGATGGGAAAGGTCAACCTGCGCCGGGATGCTTTTGCGAAAATATAGGTACAAAACCAGCAGACTTCCACCAATCGAAAACAAAGTCGGAATGACCATTTTGGCCGCATACGCAGCAAAGCCAATATCAAAATAGTCAGCGGAAACAATATTCACCAGATTGCTAATCACAAAGGGCAAAGAACTCGTATCTGCAATGAACCCGCTCGCCATGACAAATGCCAAAACCGTTCTCCCATCCAGCCTTAATGCCCGCACCTGTGCCAACACAATCGGTGTCAAAATCAGGGCTGCCCCATCATTCGTAAACAAGGCGGATACGAGTGAACCAAGCAGGATGACATAAACGAACATAAGCCGACCATTTCCTTTGGCAAATCGAGCCATATGGAGCGCAGCCCATTCAAAAAAACCGATTTCGTCCAATACGAGCGAGATGATAATAATCCCGATTAACGCTAGCGTCGCATTCCAAACAATAGAGGTTACCTCTGCGACATCACCGATCGTGACTACCCCGATCGCCAAAGCCAACAGTGCTCCACCGACAGCCGGATAACCAATCGACAGCCCACGCGGTTGCCAGATGACCAATGTCAACGTGATCAGAAAAAGGAAGAATGAAATCCAAACCACTGCAAGTATCTCCTTTCCAAAAACCAAAAAGAACGGACCTCGAAAAGTCCGCTCTCCTACCATACTACAAATTGAAATGATCCGAAACGTCCGGTAATGGAATCCTTTAAAGTAAGATGTGGCCACCTTCTACATGAAGTACAGTTCCGGTTACAAAACTATTTTGGAGCAGGTATAGTACGCTTTGTGCAACGTCTTTCGCTTGTCCAACTCGCTTCACAGGGAGCTTGTCTGCCAATGTTGCATAGAAATTTTCGCGCACATCTTCAGGCATTTTGCTGCGTGATGGCGTATCAATTATGCCAGGTGAAACGATATTCACTCGGATTGGTGCCAGTTCCAAAGCGAGGGTTTGCCCCAGATTCGAAACCGCCGCATTGACTGCGCCAAGCACAGACGAACCAATCATCGATTTGTAGGCGACGACCCCGGAGAATAAGGTGATGGAGCCATTTGTTGAAATCTTCGGCGCTCCGTACTTCGCCGCGTAGTACTGACCCCAAAATTTGTTTTCGAACAACTTCCGCGCTTGGGTTGTATCCGTTTGAAGGAATGAACCGCCAGATGTTTCCGCAGCACTGACAACCAGATGATCAAACGTGCCTACTTTTTCAAAAAAGGCCTGCACTTGCTGCTCATCGGTGGTATCCAGCGTATACGCCGAGGCCTTGGAGCCTAGACTATCTTTTGCCTTCTGCAATTTATCTTCGGAGCGGCTCGCAATGATCACTTCTGCTCCAAGCGCTATTGCCTGTTTGGCTGTCTCCAAACCAATTCCAGAGCTTCCGCCGATGATTACTATCTTTTGATTGTGCAACATGATAGGATCTCTCCCCTTTCCTTTGAGATTTTCATTTAGAAACTCAATACTTGTTTGAGATGCGCCTCGAGTTCGGATGCAAATTGATCGATCTGCGGATTTTTGATGACATCATAGCAAGCAAAGCTCTTTACAGGTTGCATGCCTAAAAATTCCTGTACGCGGTGCAAATGGCTGATTGCATCTTCCAGGCTTTCCCCTTTAAAAAATTGGGTCGGATCGTTAAATGCTTTTTCTGGAGCATTCCAAGTCGTCGAGAACATATATTTTTTGTCGGTTAATAAGCCGCCTCTTCCGTATTGATTAGCACCTTTGAAAAACAAGCCGTACGCATATACTTCATCCATATATGTTTTCAATAACCCAGGGACACTGAACCAGTAGATGGGGGTTTGATAAATGATCATATCTGCCCAGAGAAATTTCTGGTGCTCTTCTTCCATTTTGTATCCATTTTGAATAATGGTAGTTCGTACTTGGTTCTCTTTTTCGAGCAGACTCACCATATGATCCGTCAACGTTTGGTTCAGTTTTCCTTCTGATGAGCCATATTTTTGGTGACCATTGATGATAAGGATTTTTTTCATTTTTTACATCTCCTTTATGTTAGGACGTTCAATTTTCCGCTAAAACGCCAATTTGTTGCATAAAAGTTAAATTGTCTTCCAGGTGCCAGTCTTCAACCAGCTTCCCATCCTTGATGCGTAAAACATCGATCGCCATAAATTGAATAGGCTTCCCGGTCAAAGGTTTTCCCATAAACTCGCCTTTGCTCGTACCCGTAAAGGAAAGACGAGCTGTCACCTTGTCCCCCACTACCAGTAAATCCTCAATTTTGCATTGCAAGTCGGGAACTGCTTTCCGAAAGTTGCGAGAAGCGAATAACAAGCCATCGGGTCCTTGAGGTCTTCCTTTCGGCAACGTGTTATCTATGAAGCTTGGAGAAACTGTTTGTGCAATGAGATCCTCATTCCCAGTGTTCCAGAATCCGTAGAAACGTTGAGCAGCCTGTACCATTTCGGTAGCTTGCGTTGCGTTCAATGAGGAGTCAATCGTCATTGAAACGGGTTGAGGAAGATCCTTCAATAGTTGAATGTCTGTCTTGGAGGACAACACAGCAGTTTGATTATCATAAGCAGACGTTTTCGAATCAGTAGCGCATGCTGTTGCGAACAGCATCGTCCCGAAGATGACAGCAATACCAGCTATCGAACTAATTGTTTTGGTACGTGGAATCACTTTGTTCTAATCAGCTCCTTATTTAGAGTGGAAGTATCGGTTCACATTGATATTGTAATAACACTAACTTCATTTACGGAAGTAGTGATATTTAATTCATATAGTTTCCGAAAAGATACTATTGCGCTATAATAGCCAAATAACCCTATAAAAATTTTTCGGAGGATATTCCGATGAACGTTCTTGAGCCAATTGAACTGAACAAAGGAACCCCAGGCCAACCTTGCCCCATTGCCAAAACGCTTGACGTAATAGGGACCAAATGGACCTTTTTAATCATTCGGGACCTGCTTATCGAAGGAACGCTGCGTTTCAGCGACCTGCTGAAATCCATGGATGGGATTAGTCCGAAAACACTGTCGCTCAGACTGAAGGAATTGGAGGAGCACGGCATATTGGAAAGGAAGGTGTTTCCGGAAGTCCCTCCGCGCGTGGAATATACGTTAACGGAGAAAGGGAAACGATTGGAAGGTATTTTCATTGAGTTAAAGAGATTCGGGTTACATTTATAAATGTTTTAAAATCAAAAAGAGCGGACTTCGAAAAGTCCGCTCTTCTTCCATCATGCCTATTGAATTATCCGAAACGTCCGGTAATGTAATCCTCTGTTCTTTTGTCACGAGGATTTTGGAAGATCGTCGGGGTACTGTCAAACTCGACTAGCTCTCCATTCAAGAAAAACGCAGTCTTATCGGAAATACGTGCTGCCTGCTGCATGTTGTGCGTCACGATTACAATCGTATAACGGTTCTTCAGCTCTTCCAACAGCTCTTCGATTTTAGCTGTCGAAATTGGGTCCAGAGCAGAGGTTGGCTCATCCATCAAAATGATCTGTGGCTGAACAGCGAGTGCCCGAGCGATACAGAGGCGTTGTTGCTGTCCACCAGAAAGCCCTGTTGCTGGCTTTTTCAATACATCCTTCACTTCATCCCAAAGCGCTGCTGCCTTGAGGCTTGTCTCTACCAACTCGTCCAGCTTGTTACGATCGTTCATGCCATGAAGTCTCGGTCCGTACGTGATGTTGTCATAGATGCTCTTCGGAAAAGGATTCGGATGCTGAAACACCATGCCGATATTTTTGCGAAGTCGCTCCACTTCCACACGATTACTATAAATATCCTCATCGAACACTTTTACCGTTCCCGTAATTTTGGTGTTCGGTACAGAATCGTTCATTCGATTCAACGTCCGTAAAAATGTAGACTTACCGCAGCCGGACGGGCCAATTAAGGCTGTAATGGAATCAGGCTCTACATCCAGATTTATATGATAGAGGGCTTGCTTATTACCGTAGAAGAGATTCAACTCTCTCACCGAAATAACGCTCATACGGTCTTCGCTCCTTCGTGATTGTTACGTCCTTTTACTTCCCCACTATAGCGCACCAATGTTAGGGTTCCGTGTGATGTTTATTAAGTTTCGATAAAGTTTTTGTTCTGGGACTTTTTACATAGGTCATTTTACATTAAGTTATGGTAAATCTTGCTGGTAAAGCATATACGCTCCTCTAGGTACCCCCTACAATGAAACTGAACGTTTTGACGAATAAGGGGAGAACAATGAATGCCAGGCATAAGAAAACTATGGGGTCACTCGTCGTTTCATTATCGTTCAATTTTCACCAGGCTGTTCGCAGGCATTATGGGGATGGTAGTCTGCATGATGGCAATCGCCGCTTTCTTCATCAGCTATCAATCCGAAGCCACACTCAATGAAAAAACAAAGCAGCAATTACACGAGGCATCAGGTGCAGCTCTACAGAAAGTACATAGCAGGGTCTATGACATCGTAACCGCCTTGCAATCATTTGCTTCCACTTATAAAAACAGTAAGGTCACCAACAGTCAGATCTTTGGCATCTTTACAGATATGTCGGCCAGCAATCCTACGATTTCCGAATTACAGATCGTCACCACAGACGGACGGTATTTAACCTTTCCGGGATCCCCCCTCGACAGTTCCTACGATCCGCGAAAAATGGACTGGTATGAGGGCGCATTGAATCAACCACAGCAGGGGGTTTTTGTCTCAGATGTCTTCCAGTTTTCCGAGACAGAGTTTCCAAAGATCGCCGTCTCACTCCCTTTGCGCAATGACGACGAGGAGCCCGTAGGCGTCGTCGTGGCATTTGTCTCTGTCCCGAAGCTGAGCGAATCCATCGGGCAGATTAAACTGGGGGAAACCGGATATGCCATGATCGTTGATCAACAAGGCAAACTGGTCGCTCATCCCGATCAATCCTACGCGTTGCAGCGTCCCCTTCTCTCGGAGCTTGCGATCGTGCAAAACGTCACCGCTGGTCAATCTGGCTACGAACCGAGCAGGATCAGTGGAGTAGACTCTTTTGCCGCCTATCAATTTGACCCCTCCTTGAAATGGGGAGTGATCGTCGCACAGTCGGTATCCGAGGTAAAAAAAGAGGTCCGCCGCCTTCAACTAACCATTTTGGCCGTCTCACTCGTCGGACTCGCTGCACTCGCACTAATGCTGTATGTGTACGTACGTCGAATCATCAAGCCAATAAAGGAAGCACAACAAAAAATGTCCGCCTTTAGCGAGGGCGATCTCCTGCAAACCATGCAGGTACAAAGCAATGATGAAATTCGCCAGCTGGCTGACAGCTTCAATCGAATGAGTGAACAAATCCGGACAATCATCGGTAAAATCCAGTATGTTATCTCAGACGTCAAACAAGTAGCCGATCATGTGGGAAAAGGCTCCCGCCATTCTCACGCCATGCAGTCAGAAGTCGTATCCGTAACAGAGCGGCTTGCCCAAGAAATGGACAACCAGCAAGAGCAGATCGATGATATCCACGCCACAATGGCCGGCATCACGCAAGAAATGTCTCGGATCACAGACTCCATGGAAAAAGCAATCGTACAGAGCCAGGAATCACGTCAGCAAAATACCAAAGCAGCAACCTCCATTGACTTGCTAAAAGAAAATATGCACAGTATCTCAGAAGATATGAAGGCTTCTATGGATGCCATGTCCTCCATGAGAGATAGCATGAGCGACATCAACGAAATGCTCGGTTTGATTTCCGCCATCTCCAAGCGAACCAAGCTTTTGTCCTTCAATGCCCGAATCGAAGCTTCCAGGGCTGGACAAGCCGGAGTCGGCTTCAGCGTCGTAGCAGACGAGATTCGCTTGCTGTCCGACCAGACCGAAGAGGCATCGGCCCGTATTCAAAAGGTAATTGAATCAGGGGAAGAACGAATGGAGCACGTAGCCACCTGCTTGCAAACGACCGATCATGCTACTGTCAATGGCATTCAAACCTTGCACCAGGCCGCTTCTATCTTTCACAATACGATCGAGCTCAGCGAAGCGTTGACTGCGCAATTTGAATCGATCAGAATGCTCACAGGAACAATCTCGACACAGAGCCAAGCCATTTCACAGCGGGTAGACAATCTATCTGCCTCTGCACAGCAAGTCGTATCAGGTACACAGCAAGCCGTAGCCGCCAATCAAGAAAGTCTATCCTTATCGGAGCAATTTCTTGATGACTCCCTGCGTTTGGCAGATATCGTTGAGGATCTAGAGCAAGCGATCAAATTTTTCAGAGCGGAAGACAGTCCCTCTCTCCAAAGACATACATAATGATAAGAAAAAGCCCTCCCGCAAGCACAGGGACTGACCCCCGTTTCTAGGACAGGGATCAAAACACCTTACAAGTTTAAGCAGCCAGTCCTCGGAATTCAACCGGCGACTGGTTGTTTAGTTTCGTTTGAATACGAATTGAGTTATAGTAGGTAATATAATCTCGAATGGTTTGTACAACGATTGCCGTCGTTGTACTTGTAAGGCCTTCGAGATAGAACGTTTCTGACTTTAGCGTGGAATGAAACGATTCGATTGGGGCATTATCAGCGGGCATTATCAGCGGGCATTCCCTTGCGGGACATGCTCATGGTAATGCCTTTTCCTTTAACTGCTTCTTGGTAAGCTTGAGACGTGTATACGCTACCCTGATCACTATGTAGCATCATTCCTGGTCGATTAGGAAGTTGATTCAATGTATCTAAGACAAACGAAGTGTCTTGTTTATCTGCTATGGAGTAAGCAACAATCTCCCCGTTGTATAAATCTAAGATGCTTGATAAGTACAACATTTTCCCACCAAACGGCAAATATGTAATATCCGTCACTAACTTTTGCAACGGAGCTTCGGCATGAAATTGACGTTGTAGTAGATGCTCAGCTGATTGTGAAGGTTGTCCCGTTGGTTTACGTTTCTTGATGCGTACTCGACATTGCAGTTGTTCCGCTTGCATAATCCTCTGCACACGCTTGTGATTAATTAGCTGTTCATTCCGAAGGAGTGCCGTGATCTTTCGATAGCCATAGCGGAATTTATGTAGGGAACATAGCTCCCGAATCTTTTCAATTATGAGATCCTTCGGTTTCGTTTTAAACACCGACTTCCATCGATAATAGGTGGATCGGGCAATACCCAACCAAGCGCAAGCTTGAGTAATAGTTACTTCTCCTCTGATGGAGTCCATCCATTTGACCACGCTTTTAGGTGACACCTCCTTTCCAACTCCTTGTACTTTTTTAACACGTCCAGTTGTTGTTTCAAAAATCGATTTTCTGCTTTCACTTTCTCAAGCTCTGAAGTGTACTCAGGGCCTTTGCCAAAGCTATATTGTTTGCCAACAGGTTGTTCTAGTCGATGAAGTTCACCCTCTCGATACCACTTCATCCAGACCTTTAACTGAGTCACATTGCGGATTCCGAGTCTCTCCATAACCTCCTTCACTGGAACACCTGCCAACCTCATTTGAATCGCCTGCTTCTTAACTTCTACTGGGTAACTCACTCTAGTTGTCAATGCAAAAACACCTCCAAGATTGTCCCCATATCTTACGACATGGTTTAGTTCTCTTGAAGGTGTTTTGATTTGTCTCACTTTAAGGGGTCAGTCCCCACATGTGCTCGGGAGGGCTTTTCTTTTCTATTAACCAAATCGTCCGCTAATATATGCTTCGGTTTTTTCGTTCTCAGGTGAAGTGAAGATTTTCCCTGTCTCATCCATCTCGATCAGCTCACCCATCAGGAAGAAGGCAGTTTTCTCAGAAATTCGCGCTGCCTGATGAAGGTTATGGGTAACGATCACGATCGTATACTCATCTTTTAGCTGCATGACCAGCTCTTCGATTTTCATGGTAGAAATCGGATCGAGAGCGGAAGCCGGTTCGTCCAAAAGCAAAATGGTCGGCTGCATTGCGAGGGCACGCGCGATACAAAGCCTTTGCTGCTGTCCACCAGAAAGGGAGAGCGCTGAGTCGCGAAGACGATCTTTTACCTCGTCCCAAAGCGCTGCTTTTCGCAAGCTCGACTCAACCAATTCATCCAAATCACGTCTATTGGTCATTCCGTGGAAACGCGGTGCAAATGCGATGTTTTCATAGATCGATTTAAAAAATGGATTCGCTCGTTGGAACACCATTCCTACCACTTGGCGCAGACTCTCGATGTTTACTTGCGAGCTGTTAATGTCGATACCATCTACAATAATGGAACCCTCTACACGACAAGAAGGAACCAGATCATTCATCCGGTTCAAGCTCCGTAAAAGCGTCGATTTCCCGCATCCGGACGGACCGATAAAGGCCGTCACGGAGTTGCGTTCAATATCCATTGATATATTTTTTACGGCGTGCTTCTCTCCGTAGTATACATTCACGTTATTCGTCTGAATGATCGTTTCTTGCATGGTCAGTACGGACATGGCTGCCACCTACCTCTTCTTAGTTTGATCCTGACGTCATCTTTTTGTAAACCCAATTCCCGAACCAACGAGCGGAAAGGTTAAAGAGCAAGACGGCAATAATCAGAACAGCAGATGCGCCATCTGCGACATCACGCGCATCCGGTGTCAGCCCCTCGCTGTTTACCTTCCAAATATGCACGGCCAATGTCTCGGCAGGACGGAACGGGTTCAACGGTGAGGTCGTACTATTCAATGAGAAGTCGGTGAAATCCAGATTCGGTGAAGACATCCCCGCTGTAAACAGCAAGGCAGCCGCTTCCCCAAATACACGGCCAGATGCCAGAATGGCACCTGTAAGGATACCTGGGAGTGCTGCTGGAAGGATGACAGACACGATGGTACGCCATTTGGTAATACCAAGCGCGAGACTCGCTTCCTTTTGACTACGTGGTACGTTGCGCAGTGCATCCTCTGTTACACGAACCAAGAGTGGCAGGTTAAATACCGTCAGCGCAAGTGCTCCACCAAACAGGGTATAACCCCAGCCAGTCATATTTACGAATACGAGCAATCCAAACAAACCAACTACGATAGACGGAAGAGAAGACAATACTTCTATACTCATGCGGATAAACTGTGTAATCTTGTTATCCGGCGCATATTCAGCCATATAAATGCCTGCTCCGATCCCGAGCGGCAACGCGATCAGCATGGTCAGGACCAGCAAGTACAACGAGTTGAAAAGCTGTGGTCCAATCCCGCCACCCGCATTGACAATATCCGGTGGAGAGGTCAAAAAGTCGAGATTCAGCTTATGCCAGCCTTGTGAGAGAATGAAGCCCAATAGTCCCACCAAGGTACCGATAATCAGTACGGCAATCAGTGTCAAAACAACAGTAGCAGCGCGGTCCATCAGTCTCGCTTTCATCTATTTCGCCAACCTCTTTCTGCCCAACAGGCGCAAAATCACGATAAAGATGAAAGACATCGCCAAGAGCAGCAAAGCCATTGACCAGAGAGCGTTGTTATACGGAGTTCCTTGAATCGTATTCCCCATGTTCAATGTAATACCGCTAGTGAGCGTACTGATCGGTTCGAGCAAACCGCCTGGCAGCTTCGTTGTGTTACCGATAACCATTTGCACAGCCAAAGCTTCTCCAAAAGCACGAGACATTCCCAAAACAATGGCCGTCAAACAGCCAGGAAGCGCGGAATGCAACACGACATTCCAAATGGTTTGCCAGCGAGTAGCACCCAACGCGAGCGAAGCGTTGCGCAAGTCTTGCGGAACAGCCTCAATGGCATCTGCTGCCACACTCGTAATGGTAGGCAAAATCATCAGGGCAAGAACAAGTCCCCCTGCCAATAAGCTGAAGCCAAGAACATCAAATTGTTCGCGAATAAATGGAACAAGCAAAGTTAGTCCAACATAACCGTAAACGACCGATGGGATACCAACCAACAGCTCGATTACCGGCTTCAATACTTTTTTCCCGAAGCCCGGAAAGATCTCTGTCATAAAAATAGCGGCGCCGATTCCGAGTGGTGCGGCAATCAAAGCAGCCAGTGCCGTTACGAAAAACGAACCAAGAATAAAAGGCAGGACACCATACGCGGATGGTTCACCTTCTGGGTCCCATTTGTCATGGGTTAAAAATTCTTTGAAGCTTACTCCATCGACGAAGAACGTCGACAACCCTTTTGAAGCAATAAAATAGGTGATCGATAAAACAACAATAACGAGCAAACCCGCACAAATCATCGCAATGGTTTTGCCAGTAATATTCTCTGTCTTTTGACGCTTGTTCGTTGTCAGCATTTTTTGCGCAATCATCGATTTACGCTCTGTATTTACCCCTTCAGTACGATGGCTCATGTTCTCCCTCCTGGAAAGAAAACGACTGTACGCAAGCAAAATGAGGGGAAGGCCCCCCTACCCCTCTATTTTGCTGTTGATGATAACGCTTATTTTTGTGTTACTTTGCCTTCTGCATCACGTTCCACTTTCATATCTGTGATTGGCAGGAAGCCCAATTCTGTTACAGTTTTCTTCTGTACTTCGTCAGTCAGGATGAAGTCGAGGAACGCTTTTGCATCGCCAGTTGCTTCACCTTTGGTGTACATATGCTCGTACGCCCATACTGGATATTTGTTCGATGTAATGTTTTCTGCATTTGCTTCCACGCCATCCAATTTCAGAGCTTTTACAGAGTCATTGAAGTAGGACAGTGCCAAGTAACCAATTGCACCTGGTGTTTCAGCAATGATTTTGCGAACAGTACCGGAGGAATCCTCTGTGATACCTTCTGCTTCTTCTTTACCATCCAACGCGAATTTGCTGAATGTCGCGCGAGTTCCGGAAGATTTCGGACGGTTAACCAGCGTGATCTTCATGTCTTCACCGCCAACGTCTTTCCAGTTGGTGATTTTACCAGTGAAGATGTCGATCAATTGTTGCTTAGTCAAGTTGTCTACTTTTACTTGCGGGCTTACTGCTGCTGCCATACCGACAACCGCTACTTTATGGTCTACCAGTTCGTTTGCTGGAATGCCTTTTTTCTCTTCTGCGAAAATATCGGAGTTACCGATCGTTGCTGCACCGCTTGCTACTTGGCTCAAGCCCGTGCCGCTTCCTCCGCCTTGTACTTGGATTTGTGCGCCTGCATTTTTTGCCATAAAGTCTTTGGCCGCTTGCTCGACCAGAGGCTGTAAAGCGGTTGAACCCACTGCTGTTACAGGTTCACCGGAAGTTTTTGTTGTCGAACCAGAGTTGCTTTGCTCCTGAGCTGGTTTTTGCGCTGGTGCTGGTGTCTGTGCTGTGTTGCCACTTCCACACCCCGCGAGTAATGCCCCTACACATGTCAGCGCAATAAACATTTTGCTGAGTTTTTTCATTGGATGAAAATCCTCCTTAAAAGGTTCGGTTTGTTTTTTTCTCTCTTACAAGTACAAACTATACAGCGGGAATGTTGTCGTATTATGTTGTGAATGTAAAGCTTTCTTAAAGATCCCGGGATTCCTGTTGTAAAACGACGCAAACATGGGAATACTGTCCCTATTCTTTTGGTGGGGGTGTCCATGTGGAACGGCTAGCTTTGCTTTTTGTGATCATTGGTGCCCTGAACTGGGGATTAATCGGGTTATTTCAATTTGATTTAGTCGCAAGCTTGTTTGGTGGAGCGGAGTCTATCGTAAGTCGAATCGTGTATACGATAGTAGGCTTGTTTGGGGTATATGCCATCAAGTTTCTATTCACGGATCGCGAAGAAACGCCAACATAAAAAATGATGTCCGGCTGTTGGGGTGAGGAGGAAACAGGAGAAAACGCTCAGCTTCTTGTCCCACCCGCTGAGGGATTCACTGCCCGCCTCCATGCAAAAAGCGAAACCGCGTCCAAAGTAGTTCTTTCAGGATGTTTTTCAGAGGTGGACGCTTAAGAGCGTGTTTCGCTTTTTGCATTCCGTCTCGGTCGGTTGGTCATAGCCCTGTCAAATAGACAGTGAAAAAGAGTAAATTTTTATGCGGCAATCGCTTCTCGGTATTCTACAGGGGAGAGATTGCCGAGCTTTTTCTGGAAACGATCTTGGTTATAGTAGTTGATATATTCCGTTACCATTCTCCGAGCTTTCGTTTCATTTGCTGGTCTTTCAAGGTAGAGTTTCTCTGTTTTTAAATGGGAAAAGAAGGACTCGATGCAGGCGTTATCGTAACAATTCCCTCTTCTTGAATGACTTCCAATAAGCTCTTTATCATCAAGTAGATTCTTGTACGTTTTCGTTGTGTATTGATATCCTTGATCGGAATGAAGAATAGCACCTTTCGCGTTTACATGTTCTACTGTACGAAGAACAAGTTGTAAATCGTTGTTAGAAGACATCTCCCAGGCCACAACTTCGTTGTTGCACAAATCTAAAATGACCGATAAGTATACAAATTGATGTCCAATTCGAATAAAGGTAATGTCCGTTACTAATTTCTTCAATATCGTTTCTGCTGCAAACTCACGATTGAGAACATTTTGAAAAACAACTGATGGCTTACGCCCCGCAAAGGGGCGCTTCTTCCGAATAACGGAGCGAATTTCTAGTTCCCGCATGAGTCTACGCACTTTTTTGTGATTCATTGTAAATCCCTCTTTGTGTAGAGCTGTACGCATCCGTTTATAGCCGAAATGTGGACGAAGTCGATGAATGGCAAGAATATGTTCCTTCAGGTCGGTATCTCGTTCAACACGATGAGTAGCACGGGGCTTCAAGATCGTCTTCCACTTGTAGTAACCTGCTCGCGATACTTCCGCAATCTTACATAGCATCGTGACGGAATAGGTATGACTCATTTTTTCAATGGTACGAAACCGGGCTTGCTTATCCAACTTCCCTCCCCGTGTAGATTCGGATTGAGCTTTTTTAGATATTCTAAATGAGCTTTCAAGTAGGCGTTTTCCTCTTCAAGATTGCTAAACTTCTTCCTCCCCCAGCTCCCCCGATAATCCTCAAACGACTCTCCGTTTTGATGTCTACGAACCCAGACGATGATTTGGGCATCGCCCTTAATCCCTAATCTTTCTCGAATTTTCGCATAGGTTAACCGCTCTTCAAGTCGTAGTCGAACAGCTTCTTTCTTGATCTCATCGCTATAACGCACAAAGACTTGTCCTTTTTTGGGTGGCATGAAAAAACCCCTCCGGTCAACAGTGTTGAGTACATGATATCATGAACTCTTTTTTTACTGTCTACCATGAGGGGATAATACCAGGTGTACCAAAGATCTTCGCTTTTTTCTCCTGTTTCCTCTACGAGCTTTCCGTGCTATTCGAGGTTTTAAAAGCCTTAAAATAAGATTGAAGAATGTAATCAGTCACGACAGAGAAGAATATTTCCAGACGTAGCGACTTGTGGAGTCCAACCGAGCGGAGAAGCGATTAGCGGGCAAAAGAAACGCAACGTGCCCATGCGACGAAGCGGCTACCACTTTTGCGTTTCCCCGCTAATCGCTTCGGAGCGGACAGTCTCAGCCCCCAGCAGGACGGAGCCTGGAGCCTAGTCTGGAAATATTCTTCTCCCCACGACAGCCACTATACGAGAAAAAAAGCAGCACATCCCGATTAACAGGATGTGCCGCCTTTATGTGATGAATTAATTGTCTCGTTTCAGTGGCTCGGAGAGATCTACGTGCCCCATCAGCGTTTCTACTTTCTTGCCATCCTCCAAGAAGACAATCTCCTTTACTTCCGAGAACTGAAAGAATGTATTCTTCAACGCATCCAAAGCCATCGTCTCGCCACTTGAACCCATATTGAACTGATTCTTGCTATCTGCGTCAATTTTCAGGGTTCCTTTATCAAGTGTGATCGAATGGTACTTGAAGTCTTTCCACAGTGGAATGTGCACGTCTGGCTTTACAGGCGTCTCCAGCAGGGCAAGTGTCTTTTTGTACTTCTCGATATCTTCTGCAAACGTGATCTCTTGCTCTTCTTTTTGCAGCTCCATCACATTATTATCTGAATAGTAAACGGTGACCATTTGCTTTTTCAGAGTCGGCTCTGTTGTCGATGGATCAGTGTTTGAACCAGATGGCTGTTCTACTGGTGTGGTTGGCTGTGGTGTTTCTGTCGCATTTTGCCCACATCCGGCCAAAAGCAGCATCACTAACGCTGCCATCCAGATCGCTCGACTTTTTTTCATCGTGAAAAGCCCCCTTACTGATAAGACTCGTAGTATTCACGAATAGCCGCAACAATGGCTTTCGCGATTTTATCTTGGAATGCCGAATTCGTCAGCTGCGCATTCTCCTGTGGATTGGAGAGGAAGCCAGTTTCGGTCAACACAGCAGGCATTTTCGTGTTTTTGATCACATAAAAGCCGCTCTGCTTGACGCCTCGATCCGGGAACTGCGTTGCCCCACGCAAATGTTTATGTACCACTTGGGCAAAGTCTTTGCTGTTTTCATTATAATAGAAAGTTTCTGTTCCTGCAGCCGTCGGTTTCGGGAATGCGTTGGCATGCATAGACAAGAACAAGTCGGCATCTAACTCATTGGCAAAAGCGGCACGCTCTGACAGTTCATAAAACACATCCGTCGTGCGGACGGGAACGACTTGAAACTCTGGATATTGCTTCAGCAAAGCCACAATCTTATTAGAGACAGCCAAATTGTAATCTTTTTCATTGTTGCCAGTGGAGCCCTTCGTGCCTGGGTCTTTTCCTCCATGACCGGCATCAACGACGATCAGGTAGCCTGTTTTCTTCGGTTTTGGCGTCAATTTTACTTCGATACCGTCTTTCGTGTAAGCCAGCTCATACGTGCTCTTTTGGTTTAGCTCAATAACGACGCGAACCGTGTCAGGAGATGCACTGTATTGGCTGTAACGCAGGTTAGCGATGAGAGGTTCTTCTTTCGCTTGTTCTGCCTGATTCAGTTCGTCAGAATCTGAATCTGAATCTGAATCTGTGCCTTGGTCTTCATCATCAGCAGAGGCTACTTCCTCAGATTCGCCTACGCTATCGTTTTTCTCGTCTTGACGTTTTAGATCTTCGATTAAATCATCATCCAATGCTGTTTGTGGGAGATCCAAGACGATCCGATGAGGACCTGTCATCACAAAGGACTGAGGAATGACAGGTATAGTCGTTTCAATACGAACACGGTCGCCGTCCTCAGATACATCTTTCAAAATATTGAGGCGATCGATCTCAACCTGATTATTTTTCTTGTCCCACGCAAATGACCCTCCAAGCTCGTCCTCCAATTGACGTAATGGGAGAACCAACTGATCATCAATCGTCATCCCGCGCTCAGGTCTTTTCCACGCAAAGCCTTTTTGTCCCACTTGCTCAGCTACAGCCTGTGCGGACGCGTACATCGTGTCTTCCACTTGATACAGCTTGATCGGCTGGGTTGGTGCCTTGCCATTCAGCTTGACCTGTGGTGTTTCGTTCGCAATGACAGTTCGTGTGCTGTTGTCCCACCCGACTGTAACACCAAGTGACTCCCCGACAAAACGCAGTGGCAGCAGCATACGCTTTTGTGAAATAACAGGCGGCGTATCGAGCTTCACTTGTTTGCCGTTCAACACTGCTGTACGGGAGTCAAGTGTAAGGGAGAGCTGCTGTGTGCCTCTGGAAATGACAGCTGTTCGAGTAGCGTCATTCCAATCCACTTTTGCACCTAGCCCTTCGGCGATGACACGGACGGGAACCAACGTGCGTCCATTCTTGATGACTGGCGGCACTTCAGCATTCACTGCTTGTCCACCAATCATGAGATTGACAGCCTCCTCTGAGGCACTGCTTGCTGCAACCGCCCAACCGGGGATTAGCAGCAGGACCAGCAGCGCAAAAAGCAGAGGGTAAAATCGTCTCTTCATCCTGACCTCCTCCGTGATGTCTGTTTTCTTCGTTATGTGGCGTCAGCCAATGTGCAACGTTCACCATTCTATTAGACGCTAGATGATCTGTAAAGTTTATAGTCTTTTGGTACCAAAATGAAAAGACCGCCTCCGCAAGCCCGCGAGACAGTCTTTATAACTGATATTTGTTATCGAAAAAATCCCCTTCTCTCTTGCCTACTTACTTCTTGAACCGGTTTTTTTATCATGTTCAAGCCACCGTTGGCAAGAAATTGCTGTATCAGCGAAATCACAGCTGGATTTGACAGCACCTTAATGGAGTCAGCTACCTTTGGGTTTTTCAATTGGGGAATAGCGTCGCCTAGATACGGTAAAAGCGGCAGTAAATCTTCGATAGAAATAGCAGGCTTTTGTGGTTGGGGTACAGCTTCCACTTGAGCGGTATTCCGTCGTCCTCCAAACAGCAGACCTCGACGTTCTCCTGTACTTCTTGGAGGTGCCTGTTTAAGACGCCCCAGTGTATTCTTCATATCCTGTAGCTCCTGTCGCACCTGACTCATTTCTCTCATCATTTGGGCATTGTTTGAATGCTGTGCATCCGCAAGTTTGTTGATCGATTCTTGCAAAGTGCCCCTAGGGACAGCCTGCTTCTTTTTCGCTTTCATTTTCTCAACGATAATCCCACCTCCCGCCTCACTCTACCCCCTTATCTAAACCGTTTTTTTATATTATCCAAATCCTTTGCAGTGACACCTTTTTTCGAAAGCTTATTCAACAGACTTCCGACATTTTCTGTTTTCTGCATCTGACGAAACTGCGCAGCATAACTGTTAACCTCTTGCTCGGTCAATTTTTTCCCTGACTTTCTGGCCATTTCACGAATGACTTCCTTGATTCCCGCATCCGTCCTCAGCTTTTCCTTAGGAATTGATTTTACAATGTTGAGCAAAGAACCAATATCCATCCATATCCCCCCTAGTTGCAGTTAGTTCCTTTTTACTCTATGTAGCCAAGGGCGTAATGGATTGGTCATTTGTCCATGAGACTGAAAAAAAGAAGAGGGACACGAAAATAGCCCTCTTCTCCTGCATTCTTATTTTTTTGTGATGTCCGCATATTTGAAGTCAATATCCCCAAACCCATCCATCACTACATCTTTCAAATTCTCGTTCTGCACCCAAGAGTTCGCGTAGAAGTAGATTGGCATGATTGGCATTTCATCCATCAGGATTTGCTCAGCCTGCATGAGAATTGCTTTACGCTTCTCTGGGTCTTGCTCCAGAGCAGATTGGTTCAGGAGCTCCTTGTACTTTGGATTTTCCCAACGTGTATCGTTATTTCCGTCGTCTTTTTCCTGGAACATTTCCAAGAAGTTGATGGGATCATTGAAGTCACCCAGCCAGCCTCCACGAGCGATTTGATAATTACCTTCGTGTACGTCTTCTAAGTATACCTTCCACTCTGAATTTTTGAGCTTGATATCTACGCCGAGGTTTTTCTTCCATTGATCCTGAATTTCTTCTGCGATCTTTTTATGGCCTTCGGATGTGTTGAAGGAGAGTGTGATTGACGGAAGTTTGGAGATACCCTCTTCCTTCATACCTTCTACCAGTAATTTCTTTGCAACTTCGAGGTCATTATCTTTGAAGTAACCGTCTTTGTTCAACGCCATGCTCGGTGGTACATAGCCTGTTGCAGGTACTTGACCAGCTTTCATGATATCGGCGGTGATGCTTTCACGATTAATTGCATAAGCGAACGCCTTACGAATTTTTGCGTTGGTAAAAGGCGCTTGCTCTGTATTGAAACGGTAAAAGTAGGCACCGGCGATTGGTTGTGTCTTCAAGATGCCCGTTTCCCTCAAAACCGGAAGTGCGTCGATTGGCAGCGAGGACATTGGAGCACCCGCCCAATCCAGTTCGTCGTTATCAAACAAGGACAATTCCGTATTCTCATCTTCTATCATGGAGAATTCGATCTTATCCAACTTTACATTGGCTTTATCCCAGTACTTCTCGTTTTTTACGACAGTCAGATTGCTCTTGTGTTTCCAAGTTTCCATTTTGAATGGTCCGTTGCCAACAACCGTCTTAGCCTCGTCAGCCCATTTTTTGTTGCCTTCGACTACCTTCTTGTTCACAGGGAAGTATGTTTTAAAAGCAACCAGCTCCGGGAAAAATGGTGTCGGGTTTGTCAGTTCCACGTTTAGCGTCTTATCGTCAATCGCCTTTACCCCAACGTCTCCCGCCTTGCCGGTCCCTTTGTTGAAGTCTTCTGCACCTTTCACATAATACAACTGGTAGGCGTAGTTAGATGCTGTCTTTGGATCGAGTGCACGTTTCCAAGCATATTCGAAGTCACGTGCCGTTACTGGATCGCCGTTGCTCCATTTAGCTTCACGAATCTTGAAAGTATAAGTCTTCCCATCCTTAGAAACGGTATAGCTCTCTGCCGCGGCTGGGTGCACCTTACCGTCTTTTCCGAGACGTGTCAGACCTTCGAATATAGCAGTGATGATCGTGCTAGAGGTAGTATCCTCCGCAATTCCTGGGTCTGCTGTAGGCGGCTCCGATTGCAGATTTATTCTTAAAACTTTAGGTTCAGCTGCTTGGACAACACCTTCGTACCCTGTCATCATTCCACCGAAAACGAGGACTGAACTCAAAGCCAGAAAAACACTCTTTTTCATCATACACACCCCTATTTTCTTAATGAAAATCTTCCGAAAATTAGTATACATTAAAAGTGTAAAATTTTGGATATTAAATAGACAAAAAAAGAAGAGAGGTGAGTATAACACCGCTCTTCTTTTACAGGCACAGCTATTATTTCTTTTCTGCGATATCTGCGTATTTGTAATCTACAGCCCCCAGACCATCGATGATTACGTCTTGAACCTTGTCGTCTTTCACCCAAGATTGTGTGTAGTAGTAGATTGGCATAATTGGCATTTCATCCATCAGGATTTGCTCCGCTTGCGCCAGGATAGCTTTACGTTTTTCTGGGTCTAGCTCCAGAGCGGATTGGTTCAGGAGTTCTTTGTACTTCGGATTTTCCCAACGAGTATCGTTGTTTCCGCCGTCTTTTTCCTTGAACATTTCCAGGAAGTTGATTGGATCGTTGAAGTCACCCAACCAGCCTGCACGAGCCACTTGGTATTTACCTTGGTGTACGTCATCCAGGTATACCTTCCACTCTTTGTTCTCGAGCTTCACGTCTACGCCCAGATTTTTCTTCCATTGGTCTTGGATTGCCTCAGCAATCTTTTTGTGACCTTCGGAAGTGTTGAAGGAGAGAGTAAGTGCCGGGAATTTGGTGAGACCCTCTTCTTTCAATCCTTCTTCGAGCAATTTCTTCGCTGCTTCGATGTCATTATCCTTGTAGAAACCGTCTTTGTTCAGTGCCATGCTTGGTGGTACATAGCCTGTTGCAGGCAATTGACCAGCTTGCAGGATGTTGTCGATCAGGCTTTGACGATCGATCGCATAGGCAAACGCTTTACGGATTTTTACGTTGTTAAACGGTGGTTTTTCTGTGTTGAAACGGTAGAAGTAAGTACCCGCGATTGGCTGAGTTGTCATTTTACCGGATTCTTTCAAAGCTGGGATCGCGTCTGTTGGCAACGCAGATGTTGGAGCACCTGCCCAGTGCAGTTCACCGTTTTCGTACATGGACAGCTCGGTATTCTCATCCTCTACCATGGAGAATTCGATTTTGTCCAATTTTACATTGTCTTTATCCCAGTAGTTGTCGTTTTTGGAAACTACGAGCTTGCTCTTGTGCTCCCAAGAATCCATTTTGAATGGACCGTTACCAATAACTGTTTTCGCATCGGTAGCCCATTTCTCATTGCCATCTACTACTTTTGGATTAACAGGGAAGTATGTTTTGAATGCAACCAGCTCCAGGAAGAATGGAGTTGGGTTCGCCAATTCTACTTCGAGTGTTTTATCGTCAACTGCTTTTACGCCAACTTCTTCTACTTTACCCTTGCCTTTGTTGTAGGCTTCTGCGCCCTTCACATAGTACAGTTGGTATGCATAGTTGGAAGCTGTTTTTGGATTAAGAGCGCGTTTCCACGCATATTCGAAATCTTTTGCGGATACAGGATCGCCGTTGCTCCATTTGTTATCACGGATTTTAAATGTATATTTTTTACCGTCCTCAGAAACAGTATAGCTCTCTGCTGCTGCTGGAGCATATTTACCGTCTTTACCAACGCGAGTCAGACCTTCGAAGGTAGCTGTGATGATTGTGCTGGAAGTTGTATCTTCCGCAATACCTGGGTCAGCTGTTGGTGGCTCGGAGTGCAGGTTCAGTTTCAGTAATTTAGAGCCAGTTGCTGGTGCAGAATTTTCTGTCTTTCCTGCCGATGCATTGCTATCTGCTGGTGCCGCCTGGTTTCCGCCACCGCATCCTGCGAGTGCCGCACCAAGAACGAGGATAGAACTCATTGCCACGAAAACATTCTTTTTCATACAAGTAATCCCCCTTTTCTAAATCTTTTATCAATATACATGGTTTTATATATTTTTTAAATATGTTTTAGAATGATTTAATAAATTTTTATTTATTTATAAAGAGAATTAATAAATTATAAAATATATTGATCGATAAATAAATTTTCCATAACATCCCTCCCTCGATATCTTTAAGGAAAACCGCATAATATCAAGCTTTTTCAGGGTTGAGGATTCACACCTCATTTATTGATCTATTTTTTCATTCACCCAATTTTGCCCACATTCAGTAAAGTGACAATAGTATTTTAATTAATAATTTTATAATTTCTAATAGTATCGTTAATCCTCTGCTCGATTGTTTCTCTCTTATAAATGATTTACAAAAAAAGAAGAGTGCCGTAGCACCCTTCCTTTTTTACAACGAGTTATGCACTTTTTCTTATTGAATGTCTGCCCATTTCCAGTCTACGAAACCGAGACCGTCGAGTACTACACCTTTTACTTTGTCTTTTTTCACATAAGAATGAGTGTAGTAGTAGATTGGCATTGCTGGCATTTCGTCCATGAAAATGGCTTCTGCTTGTGCCAGGATTTGTTTGCGTTTTTCTGGGTCTTGTTCCAAAGCAGACTGGTTCAACAGCTCTTTGTACTTCGGATTTTCCCATTTCGTGTCGTTGTTACCGCCATCTTTGTCCTTGAACAGGTCCAAGAACGTGTATGGATCGTTGTAGTCACCAGTCCAGCTAGAACGTGCGATTTGGAATTTACCTTGGTTTACATCTTCCAAGAATACTTTCCATTCTTTGTTCTCCAGCTTAATGTCTACGCCGAGTGCTTTTTTCCATTGGTCTTGGATCGCTTCGGCAATTTTCTTGTGACCTTCAGACGTGTTGAAGGAAAGTGTCAGGGTCGGCATTTTCGTAATGCCTTCTTCCTTCATACCTTCTTCCAGCAATTTTTTCGCTACTTCTACATCGCCGTCTTTGAAGTACGGGCTTGTTGCCACTGCCATTGTTGGCGGGATCAGACCCATAGCTGGTTCTTGGTTTGCTTGCGTGATGTTGTCGATGATAGATTTACGATCGATTGCATAAGCAAACGCCTTACGGATTTTCGCGTTGTTGAACGGCGGAACTTCCGTATTGAATTTGTACATGTACGTACCCGCGATCGGGCGTGTTTGCATTTGACCGGATTCTTTCAATGCAGGAATCGCATCGGTAGGAAGTGCGCTCAAAGGTGCTCCGGACCAATCCAAATCATCATTGTCGAACATAGACAGCTCTGTATTTGCATCTTCAACCATGGAGAAGTTGAGTTTGTCGAGTTTTACAACGTCTTTATCCCAGTAGGTATCGCTCTTCACGAGAACCAATTTGCTCTTATGTTCCCATGTTTCCATTTTGAATGGACCGTTACCTACGTGTGTAGCTGCTTCGCCCGCCCATTTATCGCTGCCTTCCACTACTTTTTGGTTAACTGGGTAGTACGTATAGAACGCAGTCAGCTCCAAGAAGAATGGGGTTGGGTTTTTCAAAGTCACGACGAGTGTTTTATCGTCTGTCGCTTTTACGCCAACATCATCAGCTTTTGCTTTGCCCTTGTTGTATTCTTCTGCGTTTTTCAGGTAATACAATTGGTAGGAGTAGTTAGATGCTGTCTTCGGATCGAGCGCTCGCTTCCAAGCGAATTCGAAATCTTTTGCAGTAACTGGCTCTCCATTGCTCCATTTGCTGTCACGCAGGGTAAATGTATAAGTAAGACCATCTTGGGATACGTCAATTTTTTCTGCTACAGATGGTTGTGGTTTGCCATCTTCGCCAATACGAGTGAGACCATCAAATGTTGCACGCAGAACCGCACTGGAAGTAGAATCCTCAGCCAATGCAGGGTCAGCAGTTGGTGGCTCGGACATCATGTTCATTCTCAATTCTTTAGGTCCACTTGTTTGCTCACCAGCAGGTTTGTTACCTTGCTCGCCTGCTTTCTCGCCGCCGCCACAACCTGCCAGCGCCGCACTCAAAACTAGGATAGAACTCATTGCTGCAAAAACGCTTTTTTTCACGGTGTTGACCCCCTTTTTTCTATCGGTAATACTTCATTGAAAGCTACTCCACAAATATACTGCATTTTTAGTAATATTGAAGACATTTTAAGTAAAATTAATTATGTTTTATTCAAACATCAAATTCTATTAAAGGAAATAAATTTGGTATTTTCATCATGAAGAAGTATGCCTCGTACATAAAAATTTATGCAGCATGAAAACAACCCCTCCAGCCAGAAGGCGAAGGGGTTCACTATGATTAAATATGGGCTCGTCGATACTCGTTCGGTGCTACACCGACGATTGCTCGAAAATCTCGAATGAAGTGAGAGTGATCGTAGTAGCCAAGAGAGGTAGACAGGTCCAGCCAATCTTGGACCGTTCCCTGGTCAATCTGCTCTGCCGCCTCATGCAGTCTGTATCGTTGGATGACCGACTTCGGGCTAACGCCTACGTACCGATCAAATAAACGCTGCATCGTCCGCAAGTTCATTCCGGTCAACTGTACCGCATCCTCGACCTTGAGTACGGCTCGATCTGCCTGGATCATCCTGACGATTTCACTGATGCGCGCTACATTCGGGTCAGGCTTCGGCAAATGTTCGAATAGAAAGGCTTCTACCGTTTTCACCATTTGCTGATCATCTGGCAAGCTCAGCACTTCTTTCTCAAGCTGCTCGGTTGCAACACCAAATACGGCTTCCAGACTCGTAGAAGTGCCACTCAGCTTTGATACCGGGGCATTCAGAAACGGATAAAAACCTCCGGGCTTGAATTTCACACCGAAAACGTGACCGTGTCCCTCTAATAGATGCGAGGAAGTCGTGCGTGCTACACCAAAAATGCCCGTTGCTCCTTTTTCAAACACCAGATTCACATTGGGATGAGCCAATACCGTTTGCGAGTGAGGCAGTTCTGTACGCAAATCCCACCGGACGACCCAGTAGTGCTGCACGAAGTAGCTAATTTCGGCAGATGGCTCGTATCTATCTAGCGAAAATTTCTTCTGTCCAATCATGGCATGCAGTACACCCTTTGGGAACTTGGCAGTCTGATTTTCCAAGGCGCGCCTCCTGTCGTGTTTTTACAATACACACTACCGAATTCTTCTTATAGTAAGAGTAGTAGTTGGGAGACTTGATTACAATTCCCAAATGAAAAAATCAGGGGGTAAAACGATGGATCTTCGCTTCGATTTCTACATTAATGCTACGCCAGAGCAGGTCTGGCATGTGCTTACTTCCGATGAAGGCGTAAAGAGTACTTTCTTTGGCTGTACGATCCGCTCGACTTTTCAAGTAGGCGATGAGATGGCTTACGTTGGTCCGGGAAAAGCTGGTGACGACACGGTGCATGTATACGGGAAAATCTTGCAGTTCGAACCTCATCACATTTTCAGTTTCACTGAACATCCTGGTCCTGCGTATTACGAGAATCATGCGGAATTGCAGACTCGCGTCACCATTACCTTGGAACCGGTTGGCGGCTGCACCAAGCTGACACTGATCCATGATCATTGGACAGAAGACCACCCTTCCCACGCAAGTGCCAGCAACAATTGGCCGATGATGCTCTCGTCGATCAAGACGTATGCGGAGACAGGCAAGACACTTGATTTTGGCTACTAATACAAAAAAATCCCGAGACCAGCAATTTCGTTGGCCTCGGGATTTTTGTTAAGTTCGTTACTCCGTCATTTCTGCCCACTTCAGATCGATAAATCCGAGTCCATCCACTTGAACGCCTTTCACCTTGTCGCTTTGTACCCAGACATCGACATCTGTGAACATGGGGATCAAAGGCATAGCATCCATGAAGATTTGCTCAGCCTCTCCAAACAGCTGCTTGCGCTTCTCTGGATCAGTTTCTACCGATGCCTGTTTCAGCAGCTCTTGGTAGCGCGGGTCTTCCCAGCCCGTGTCGTTGTTGCCTGTATTACCATCACGGAACATTTCCAGGTAATTCATTGGATCATTAAAGTCTGCATTCCAGCCGATACGGCCTATTTCGTAATTAAGTTCATGCATATCCTGTATGTGAACAGTGGCCTCCTTCACCATGAGCTTTACTTCAATGCCAAGTTTTTGTTTCCATTGGTCCTGAAGCGCCTCAGCAATTTTCTTATGTCTGTCGCTTGAATTGTAAGTCAAGGTGATCGGAGGCAGCGTTGTCACGTTAAGCTCCTTCATACCTTCTTCCAACAGCTTTTTGGCCGTTTCTACATCATTATCTTTGAAGTAGCCATCTTTATTGATAATCATGGATTGCGGCAACATCCCCATCGTTGGCACTTGGCCCACTTGTGTGATGTTATCTACGATGGTTTTACGGTCAACCGAGTATGCCAAGGCTTTACGAATTTTCACATTGCTGAGCGGCCCTTTTGTCGTATTCAGTTTGTACCAGTACATCGTCGCTTTTGGATGAACAACGAGTTTGCCCGCGTCTCTCAGTGTCGGGATCGCATCGGTAGGAAGTCCGCCGAGTGGCTGACCTGCCCAATCCAGCTCACCGTTTTCGAACATGGACAGGGCTGTATTATCGTCCTCGATCATCGCGAACTCAACGCGATCGAGCTTCACTACGTCTTTATCCCAGTAGTGCTCGTTCTTTTCAAGCACGATCTTGCTCTTGTGTTCCCACCCTGTCATCTTATATGGACCGTTGCTTACGTGCGTCGCCGCTTCGTTTGCCCATTTTGGATTGGCCTCCACTACTTTTTGGTTAACCGGGTAGTACGTGTAGAAAGCCGTCAGCTCCAGGAAGTAAGGCGTTGGATTCTCAAGCGTGACTTCCAGTGTTTTGTCATCGATTGCCTTCGCACCGAGTTCGTCGGGCTTCGCCTTACCTTTGTGAATCAGCTGCGCATTTTTAATGTAGTACAACTGATAGGCATACTCCGCGCCAAATGTCTTGCCGAGGGCACGCTTCCATGCATACACGAAGTCATGGGCAGTTACTGGATCACCATTGCTCCATTTGGAGTCACGGAGCGTGAACGTATACACCAGTTTGTCATCAGAGATCTTTACATCGGATGCTACCGAATTCACTGGCTTTGCGTTTGCATCGAAGCGAGTCAAGCCATCAAACGTAGCACGAACGATCGCTCCCGCAGTGGTATCCTTCGCTAGACCAGGGTCCGCTGTCGCAGGCTCACTCATAATGTTCGCCCGAAATACCTGCGTCTTTGCATTTGCAGGCTTTTCAGCGGTCGCTGCGGTTCCCTCAGCTGGAGGGGTTGCCGTTGATGGCTGCGTACTCGTGGAGCATCCAGATAACACGGTTCCGGCGACCAGCATCGCGCCAAGAAACAACTTGAGATTTCTTTTCATCAGAAAATTCCCCCTTATCTATATTTTCTCATTTCAAACACAATATACTCGACGGGAATTGGGTTGAAAACAGGGTTGCTATAGATTTAATTTAATTTTATGAAAATTCATTATATTGTAAACAAAAGTAAAGCCCAACCAGCTACTAGGCCAGTTGGGCTTTTGTTGATCAATCAATTATTTCTACTTTAGAACGCTGGAATAATCGCGCCTTTGTATTCATCTTCAATGAACTTTTTCACTTCAGGTGAGTTCAGTGCTTTTGCCAGCTTTTGAATTGCTTCAGAATCCTTATTGTCAGGACGAGCTACCAAGAAGTTTGCGTATGGAGTATCTTTATCTTCAATAAACAGGGCGTCTTTGGTTGGAACAAGCTTTGCTTCCAGCGCATAGTTGGTGTTGATCAATGCCAGATCTACTTCTTCCAGAACGCGCGGCAGCATTGCTGCTTCTACTTCTTTGAACTTCAGGTTTTTCTTGTTCTCAACAACGTCTTTCACTGTACCGCTGATGCCAGCGCCTTCTTTCAGCTTGATCACGCCGTTTTTCTCCAAGAGTGCGAGTGCGCGACCGCTGTTTGTTGGATCGTTTGGCAGCGCGATTGTTGCGCCATCAGCTAATTCATCCACAGATTTTACTTTTTTGCTGTAACCTCCGAATGGCTCGATGTGTACAGCCACTACTGGCTCCAGGTTCATGTTTTGTCCTTTATTGAAGTCTTCCAGGTAAGGCTTGTGCTGGAAGAAGTTAGCGTCGAGTTGTTTCTCGTTCACTTGAACGTTAGGTTGTACATAATCGGTGAACTCTTTAATTTCCAAGTTCACGCCTTGTTCTTTCAGTTTTGGTTGAACGAATTTCAAGATTGCTGCGTGTGGAACGGGAGAAGCGCCTACCTTCAATGTTACTTCCTGTTGTCCGCCTTGTGCGCCACCTTCAGCTGGAGCGGGTGCTGTTTCCGTTTTGCCTCCGCAAGCTGCCAAAGAAAATGCCAACACAGTAGAAAGTACAGATACGACTAGCTTTTTCATGAATGATTTCCCCCTTGCATGTATTTATCTTATTATTTGAAACCCTATATGGAAAAATCCTACTTACGGCTGAATTTCAGAACCAGACGGTCCCCCAGCGATTGTAAGATCTGTACCATCACCAGCAAAATAACAACAGTCACAATCATGACATCGGTTTGGAAACGTTGGTATCCGTATCGAATCGCCAAGTCACCCAAACCACCACCGCCAATTACCCCAGACATCGCTGTATAGGAGACCAGCGTAACCGTCGTGATCGTAATACCCGCGATCAGGCCCGATCTAGACTCTGGCAAAAGGACATTCCAGACGATCTGCCAATTGGAAGCCCCCATAGATTGTGCAGCCTCAATCACACCTTTATCAATCTCACGCAGAGAGGTTTCCACCAAACGCGCGAAAAACGGAGCGGCACCAAATACGAGCGGCGGAATGGCACCAAGTACGCCGAGTGAAGTTCCTACGATCATTTTCGTCACAGGAATCAGCAAGATCATCAAAATGATAAACGGTACCGAACGTAATACGTTGACAACGAATGATGCGATCGTATAAAAAGTGCGGTTTTGCAGAAGCTGTCCGCGTGAAGTCAAAAACAGAATGATGCCCAACGGCAAACCAATCAGGACGGTAAACAGGGTGGAAAAGCCGAGCATCGTGAGCGTGTCCATCGTACCTACGCCGATTTCAGCCCAATCCACATTCTCGAATGTCCAGTCCATTTATATCACCTCTACTTCCAAGCCACGTTGGCGCAGCGTCTCAATGGTCTTTTGATTCTGTGCAACATCGCCTTCCAGTTCAATCACCAACTGACCATACGGCGTATCCTTCATGCGGGAGATCGTTCCCTGCAAAATGCTGAACACCGTACCAGTCTCTTGCATCGTTTGGAACAGGATTGGCTGGTACGTTTTTTCTCCGAGGAAGGTGACACGAGCAATGGTGCGGATCCCCGAAGCCTTTTCGTGCTCAACTGCTTCGCGCAGCTCTGTAGAATCCGCTACTTGTTCCACGAATTCTTGTGTCGTTGGATGCTTCGGACGAAGGAATACATCCAGTACGTTACCCGACTCGACGATCTTTCCTCCATCAATCACGCCAACACGATCACAAATGGAGCGAATGACGTGCATCTCATGGGTAATCAACACAATGGTCAACCCCAGCTTGCGGTTGATGTCCAAGAGCAGTGCCAGAATGGAGTTCGTCGTCTGCGGATCGAGAGCCGATGTAGCTTCGTCGCAGAGCAGCACTTTTGGATCATTCGCGAGCGCCCGGGCGATTCCGACACGCTGCTTCTGTCCGCCAGACAGCTGGGTCGGATATTTGTCCTTATGCGCCTCCAAGCCAACCAGCTTCAGCAGCTCGTTTACTTTCTTATCAATCTCTGCCTTCGGACGCTTGGCCAGCTTGAGCGGAAAAGCGACATTTTCGCCGACTGTCGAAGAAGACAGCAAGTTGAAGTGCTGAAAAATCATGCCGATTGAGCGGCGCTTTTCTTGCAGCTTCCCTTCATCCAGCTTTGTCAAATCGACGCCGTCCACAATAACTTCCCCTGAAGTTGGGCGCTCCAGCAAATTGATGCACCGGATCAACGTACTTTTCCCTGCACCAGAGTGTCCGATAATCCCGTATATTTCTCCTTGCTCTATGGAAAGGTCGATCCCCGTTAATGCTGGGATGGTTTTACCTTGTACTTGATAGCTTTTATGCAAATGACGCAGTTGGATCAACGCATCCACCTCCCGACCACAATCTTAATAAAATATAAAAACCCCTTTTTCAATAAACGAAAAAGGGGCTGCAACGCAATGTATACGTTCGCATCCACCCTTCTCATCTATACAAGATCAAAATAATCCTGTAGGAATTGGCACCGCGACGTTCATTCGAAAATGAACCGGCTGCCGGGCTTCATAGGGCCTGTCCCTCCGCCTCTCTTGATAAGAAAGATATCTACGTATATTATGTTCGTTTTTTTGGTTTCATCATGATACAAAACGGATTATATCCTTTTCGGAAATATCACGTCAATAGTAATAGAAGGAAAAGTTTTTTAATCCATGACGCCATTGCGAATGATTGTCGACTTTACGTGAAAGCGAAACGTCGCATCTTTGTACATCTTTCTCCATTCGGCCTGCGTCATATTTGCCATCCCTCTTCTCTTTGAACGATAGATGGATCCTTTTCCTAAAAAACACAAAAAACAGCACGCTTAGTTTTGCGTGCTGCTTTTCTTTTCTCCCTCAGGTTGATCTGTTGCTTCTGTAGGAGGTGCAATTTTTTCTTGGACAAACGACTGAACCTGATCGACATCCGGAACCAGAACGGAACCTGCACGGTGCGATTCACGGAACATCCCCATCGGCGGCAACTGATAGTTACCAGGCTCTAACGTATTCAATTTTAATCCGAGTGCAGACAGCTTCAGCATGTCCACCGAACTAATATTGGTTTGAACATACGGTGTTACTTCCTTCAAAATCGTAGGAAGCTGCATCAGCGTCGTACCATTCTTCATCTGATCCACGACTGCCGTCATCAATTTCCGCTGACGCTCCGTCCGTGTATAATCGGAGGTCGCATCATGGCGGAAACGAGCATATTGCAAGGCTTTGTCTCCATCCAGCTTTTGCAGACCCTTTTTCAGATTAATATCATAAGCACCTTTGTCTGTCGGGTCATGATAATACATATTTTTTTCTACATCGATCTCGACTCCGCCTACTGCATCAATCAGAGCCTTGAAGCCTTCAAAGTCAGTAATCACGTAACGATCTACTGGAATTCCAGTGAACTGACTAACCGTTTCCATTGCTAGCTCAGGTCCACCTTCTACAATCGCAGAGTTGATCCGCGAGCTACCTCTACCGGGAATATCTACATACGTATCACGTAGGATTGAAAACATGTCATAACGTTTCCCCGTAGGATCGATGCTGACCAGCATCATGGAGTCAGAACGAGGAAGCCCGTTATTTTTCATTCCTCTGCGGTCTACTCCCATCAGCAGAATATTGACGCGTTCCTTGCCATCCCACTCTGGTATTTCTGCTGCTTTGGTGGAATTCCCACCACTAGGCGGTGCGATGTTAGGCTCTTGAATATTTTGAGCAAATTGATAAAAAGAGTATCCGTAGTATCCAGCTGTCGTAGCCATCACGACAAGCAAAAGAAGCAACACTCGTTTCCATATTTTCATAAAGTCCACCTTTATTCTCTATATCCTCAGTTGATGTCATCTCTCCACTTTGTCTAGTATACTCGAATTCGACAAAAGTGGAGCAGCCTATATTTGGGTACCTGCGACATTGTAAACATTTTAATTTACAAAGTTTTGAATATTCGATATACTATTCTTATCCTTAATGATAAGGGGTGCAATCGCGTGATATCACCGTCAGCTTTTCTCAATCGCTATCCACGTGAGGCCATTTTCTTCCTCATCGCCAGCTTTATTAACTCCTCCGGGAGTGCCTTTATGTGGCCACTTACTACCTTATACGTACATACCATTTTGCAACGCTCGATGACAGAAGCTGGATTCGTCCTGATGATCCAATCTCTGGCTGGAATCTTCGGCCAATTCATCGGCGGCTCGTTGTTTCATCGACTAGGTGCCAAGCGTCTCATTGTCGGTGCATTGATTTTTCAAGGACTTATTCAATTTTCCATTCCTTTCGTTCAGAGCTGGCCTGTCTACTTGATTCTCATGATGGGGCTTGGCTTTACGTTCAACCTGTCATTTCCAGCCATTCAAGCATTTATTGGTTTCCGTTGGAAGGAACAGCGTCGCGAATTATTTAATATCGTCTACGTCGGTAATAATTTGGGAATGGCAATCGGAACCGCATTGGCAGGCGTTATTGCCACTCTATCCTTCCAGCTTACTTTTTGGTTCAACAGCACGAGCACCTTATTGTTTGCCTTGTTCTTCTTCCTTTTTATGAAGAACATATCTCATCAGGAACTGGTCGGAGAGCAACAGGAGGAACAGAAAAAACACCGTGAGAAAAACAACTTTACCCTGCTATTCCGCTACCAATTGTACTTGTTTATGGCATTGGGCGCAGCATTCATTTTCTTTTCCAATACGGTATGGAACACAGGCGTCGCTCCTTATATTACCGAACAAGGTATGCCTTTGTCTTCGTATAGCTGGCTGTGGACTATCAACGGGATTATCATTTTTGCCGGCCAACCCATCACATCCTGGATCAAGCGGCTGTTGAATCAGAGCTTGTCTGCCCAACTCGTCGTCAGTGCCATCGCGTATGCTGTCGGTTTTGGGTGTATGCTGGCTTACCACGGTAGTTATTACGCATTTGTTGTCGGAATGGTTATCACTACATTTGGAGAAATGCTCATCTCGCCCACTATTCCTACCTTTATATCGGAAAAAACTGGGGAGAATGCACCGTTTTATTTGGGGGTAGTTGGGGCGATTACAACTGGTGGAAGGCTGCTGGGGCCTTTAGCTATGGGGTTCATGTATGACCATGGTGGCATTAATCCAACCCTGTTCTTGGCAACGCTTGTCTCTGCGGGTTCGGTTCTGCTCTGTCTGTTACATGCTTATTTTCATCGGGAAAAACAAGCAGAGGTTGCTAAATACTGATTTCAACTGCAAAGAAGCCGCCCGATCCTTTTACAGGACCGAGCGGCTTGTTCATTACACTACTTCTTTTCTCCCTTGATTGGCACTTCCCAATCGACTTTGTTCTCTTTTATTACACGATCGAGCACAACTGATATTTCCTTCACATCATTTTTCTCAAAGCGCACCGCTAGCTTCCCTTCGAGTTTTATCGTACCATCATGAATAAAGTCTCCCATCGACGGGAGATTTTTTTATACCCAAAAAGCTGCCAAGGGATTCTCGGCAGCTTGGTAAAAACAATAGCAACGATATTCAGTTGTTTCTCACTGGCGGGCAGGTAAGCGACTTTCCGTTGTCTTGCGGACCAAGTCCCATGATGTACGGTACCGCCACACGGCTCCACTCTACCGGATTCGGTGCCGTGTCCACATCTTCTGGTGAGCATGATTGGAGCATGGAAGTATCGATACTGCCTCCTGGATCAAGCGCCACTGCTGCCATTCCCTCAGGCAATTCAGCTGCCAATGATTGCGTCAATCCTTCGATGGCGAACTTCGATGCGCAGTACGGCGATAAAAACGCTTCCCCGTTTCTTCCCCAGTATGAGCTGATATTTACGACGACTCCGCCATTTGCGCGCTGAACCATAGACGGTAAAAAGGCGCGAATTACATAGAAAACACCATTCACATTGATGTCCATCACTCTCGAAAACTCGCTTGCCGCAAGCCCAATGACTGGGCTGTTCCGGTTTATAATGGAGGCATTGTTAATCAACAAATCGGGAACGCCCACCTCGACTTTGATTTCCTCTGCCCACTTTTCCACCTGCTCCATTACCGAAACGTCGACGACAGAAAAATGATGCTGATCTCCGAATTGCTGACGCAGTCCTTGCACCTCTTTTTCCGAACGACCGCAGCCTGCAACCGCCCAGCCTGCTTCGTGAAAACGCTCGACCATCGCCCTACCCAAACCACGTGTCACACCTGTAATCACTACTAGCTTACTCATTCTCTCTCCCCCTCCATTATTATACTTATTAAACATTTTAGTATAATAAAAGAAGGAAATCAATCCCAGTACAAAAAAAGACGCCCGTTGCCGAGCGCCTCGCGATGTTTCGTACTTCTTATTTGTAAGTGTCGTAAGCGTTGGTCAACAGGCCAGCGATTGTTGCCAGTTCGTTGTTCTCGATCTGATGACGCTCGACCATGGTCATGATTTTACCATCTTTCATGATCGCGAAGGATGGGGAAGACGGTGCATAGCCTTCGAAATATTCGCGTGCTTTTGCAGTCGCTTCCTTGTCTTGACCTGCGAATACAGTGAAGATGTTATCCGGTTTTGTAGCGTGATTCAAGGAATGTACAACTGCTGGACGAGCGAGTCCTGCTGCGCAGCCACAAACCGAGTTCACGACAACAAGTGTCAGGCCTTTTGCATTTGGCAGTGCTTGCTCTACTTCTTCAGCAGTGCGAAGCTCTTGAAAACCGTTGCGAGTCAACTCATCGCGCATCGGTTGAATTACTTGGCTCATATATGCTTCATAAGACATCATTGGGCAACCTCTCCTTTATATCACGTATTCAACTTACTTACTATTATACCCCGACTGCGCCTACCCGAGAAAGCAGGAGCTACACTTCCATCAAAATGGTAAGAATCATTGGGTTACGGCCTGTTTTTTCGTAAATGAACGGCTTGATCACTTCATTAATCTGTGACTTCAGCTCAGACCATTCCTTGATTTTCTTATCCAATGCTTCCTGCAGACGCCCACGAACGAGCTGTGTCGCTTCCTGAATCAAGGATTCCGAACCGCGTACGTAAACGAAGCCGCGGCTCACGATATCTGGGCCCGTCAAAATTTTGAAGTTCTTCATATCGAGGCTGACAACCACGACCATCAAGCCATCCTCAGCCAAATGCTTGCGATCGCGCAGAACGATATTTCCGACGTCGCCGATACCACTGCCATCAATGAGGACAATCCCTGCTTGTACTTTGCTGAGCCACGCTTTTTCGCGGTTGCAATTCAGCACTTCGCCGTTGTCCATAATAAAGATGTTGCTCTCCTCGATCCCAACTTGTTGAGCCAGCTTGGAGTGAGTCTTGAGCATCCGGTATTCCCCGTGAATCGGGATGAAATATTTCGGACGAATGAAGTTGAGCATGAGCTTCAATTCTTCACTGCTGCCATGTCCAGATGCGTGGATGTCAAATGCATGACTCAATACCACGTTGGCACCTGCACGGTACAGCTTGTCTATCGTGCGACTGACGTTGATCGTGTTCCCAGGAATCGGGGATGCGGAAATGATAACCGTATCTTCTGGATAAATGGAAACTGTACGGTGCGATCCGGAAGCAATCCGGGTCAACGCTGCCATCGGCTCACCTTGACTACCCGTGCAAATAATCAGCACTTGGTTGTCCGCGTAGTTGTCGATGTGCTTAATATCAATCAACATGCCCTCTGGCATTTGGATGTAACCCAGCTCTTGTCCAATCAAGAAAACCTTTTCCATACTGCGACCAATAACCGCCACTTTGCGATTGCATTGCTCGGCAGCGTCTACCACTTGTTGCAGGCGATGCACGTTGGAAGCAAAGGTAGCCAGGATGATGCGTCCACGCGCTTTGCGTACCACATCGAGAATCCCTTCCCCTACCGTTCTCTCCGACATCGTAAATCCAGGACGCTCACTGTTCGTACTGTCGGACAAAAGCGCCAAGACGTCACCGCTCGCACCAATGCGTGCAATTTTTCCGTACTCCGTTGTTTGGCCAACTGGTGTCATGTCAAACTTGAAGTCACCCGTGTGAATGACCATTCCCTCAGGTGTATAGAGCACAACTCCCAGGGAATCCGGAATACTGTGGTTCGTACGGAAGAATGTCGCCTTCAGCTTGGCAAAAGGAATTTCCGTATCTTCCGAAATTGGAATCAGCTTCACTTCATTTTGCAAACGGTGCTCTTCCAGCTTCGCCTTGACCAAGCCCAGGGTCAGACGACCACCGTAAATCGGCACCTTGATTTGCCGTAAAATATAAGGAATCGCTCCGATGTGATCCTCATGTCCGTGCGTCAACAAAAGTGCTTTTATCTTATGCTGGTTGTCCTTCAGATAAGAAATATCCGGGATAACCAGATCAATACCAAACATTTCATTCTCGGGGAACTTTACCCCGCAGTCAATAATGATGATTTCGTCCTCATACTCGACGCAGTACATATTTTTTCCGATCTCGCCGAGGCCGCCCATCGCGAAAATCTTAACGTCGCTCACTCTCTTTCCTCCTAACATCGTCGTGCATGATTATGGGAACCCGAACCAAGCATGCCATTCTTATTATATCACAACGTAAGACGTTCGTTTCACCCAGTCTTGACTATTCCACACATTCATCTTCGGTCAATAATTTAATACTGATACTTCAAGTCGGTAACTCGTTCATCGGTAACGACACTTGCCCTCGCCCAAAAGTCATGCTTTTCATAGGAATCGCCCGTCCATACCTCCGTAATTTCTCCTGAAGAGAGCTTTAGTGGTACGGCTTCGATTTCTTTTAACACGGCGCCACTTTTGTTTTGCAATCGCAGTTTCAAGTCGATCTCCAACGGCTGATCCGACTGATTCCGTACCAGGATCAGACTTGTATACGGATACCCAGCACAATTTTTGGTACAGTCTTGTCTGCTGTATACGATGGCGAGATCAATCGGCTTCTCATTGTCCATCTTCGCCGCTTTCCACTGGTCTTTTGCTTTTTGTACGACGGTGACGTACTCCGCCTTTTTCAAAAAGGGCCCCATGCCTAAAAAAGCAGCAGCAAAAAAGCTAAACAAACCAAAAGCTGTGCATAGAAAAACGAGGTTCATTTTCCAAAACTGTTTTCTCATCATGATCAAAAAAACAAAATACCTCCAAGTCGGACTCCGTGGGTAACACCGGAATGCCATACTTCATTTGCCAATATACATTCGCAGCGAAGCAGCCTCCGTAAATCAATACGGCAGAAGCAATCGTGAGCCCCCATTTTTTCCAGAAAGGAGGCTTTTGAAAAATGACTGCAAGAACCCCCACCAAAATAGGAAGGCCAAATAAGGGAATGAGCAAGTAATGCATCGAAAACCTCCCGCATTTCATTGTCATTATTTTCTACGAATGATATTCCGAAAAGTCTTCAAAATACATGGCAAACCATTTCGAAAAGGAGAGGGATAAGCAAGTGCAAGCCGCTCGTCGCCTATATTGTTATCGGAACATGATGCCCCTTCTCTCCACTGTACTTTTCCTGTTCCTCTTTCAGCCGTTCCCTACCTATGCCCAGCCTCCCTATGCAAAATGGGGCAGGCTCGCGATGCAGGAGACGATGAAGCGATATCCAAACGCTCAAATTGTGGACTACCTGCATGTCGGACGAAAACAAAAAACGCCCACCACGTCGGAAGAGACGTTTAAGCTCTTGCTTCAAGAAGGCAATCGCAGGTGGGCGTTACTCATTCATATTGAATTCGTGAATCAGACAGAAGATGTCGTAAACATCTCCTATGAGGAGACTCGCTAGTCAGCGAGCTGTTCCATCTCTTTCATCATGACTTCCATGTCCATGTCAGCTGCCATCCCGTACGCGCGGCGCATGTTTCCATCTCCATCCACAAGGAACATGCGAGCCGTATGAGCATAAGAACCATCTGGCTGCTTCATGACCATCAGACCAAAATCCTTCGTCACTTTCTCTACAGCCTGAGCGTCCCCGCGCAGGAACTTCCAGCCGCTCTGATCTGCCTTGAACTTGGCTGCGTACTCCTGCAAGACTTCCGGCGTATCGTTATCAGGGTCAAAGGAAATGGAGATAAACTCTACTTTGTCTCCGAACAGTCCCTTTTCCTTCAACTGATCTTGCAGCTTGGCCATGTTGTACGTAGTAGCCGGACAAATATCCGGGCACTTGGTAAACATAAACTCCACCAGTCGTACTTTGCCAGCACTTTCATTAAATGTATAGGTTGTTCCGTCACTGTTGTCTAAGGTGAAATCCGCGATGGGCTTCAACACTTCGATCTTCTCTTCTGTCATGTACTTATAACCAAATACACCGACGATAGCCAAAAGGATAATACCAGCTAACACAGGAAACCAATGTTTTTTCATCGCAGATTCCTGCTGCAATTGTGTTCCTTCACTCACGGGTTGTTCCTCCCTGCTTGTCCCATGCGAGATGCCTCCTGATTACACACGGGAGGCATTCACACTGTTTCTATACCTTCTTACTGTTCCACTTCACCTGGCCATGCGAGCATGCCGCCAACCATATTCGCCACGTCATACCCTTGAGCACTCAAATACTCTGTAGCTGTATTGCTTCTGGCACCACTGCGGCAAACCATCACAATCGGAATGTTCTTATCCAGCTCATCGATACGGTGCGGCAAAAAGCCGAGTGGGATCAACTTAGCCTCTTTAATGTGACCTGCATTCCACTCATCTACTTCACGTACATCAATGACTTGCAGTTCCTCTTTGGCATCCAGCTTTTCCAACAGCTCTTGTGGTGTCATTTCCTTTACTCCATGGCTCATCGCTATTTATCCTCCTATATGTACGATCAGATCAGTTGTAACCACCTCCATGATATCACACGCTTTTTTACTTTTCTAACGCGAAGAGCACTTGGCTTCACGCTGCATCCATGCTCCCTATTTTCTACCATTATCTCCTATTTGGCTGCGACAGTAGCCACACGGGATGTGAACAGCTTGAGGCAAAAGCGTTACAAATTAATGGCATGAGTGAACAACTTTCATCTATATATACATAAAAACCTCCCTGATAACTTACTATTATGCGTTGACAGCAAGGGGATATTTTCATACAATTACGACAACAACTTTTCTCATCAAGAGCGGTGGAGGGACAGGCCCTACGAAACCCGGCAACCAGCAGACTAGCTGCATGGTGCCAATTCCTGCAGAATCCAGTGATTCTGAGAGATGAACACAAGCCCGTGCATGATCGGAGCCTTCTTCTTCTCAGGAGAATGCTCCGTTTTTTATTAGCCGATTTCCCATAGTAAAAGGAGAGATGGACATGTCCGATCAACAACAATGGAAGCCAGAAACACTTGCGGTACACGGTGGACAGGAGGTTGACCCTGTAACAGGCTCACGTGCTGTTCCGATCTATCAGACGACCTCCTACGTTTTCCGTGATACGGAGCATGCTGCCAACCTGTTTGGCTTAAAAGAGTTTGGGAATATCTATACACGCATCATGAATCCGACACAGGATGTGTTTGAGAAGCGTGTTGCCCTGCTCGAAGGTGGTGTAGGCGCACTCGCGACCGCATCCGGGCAAGCTGCCATTACATTCGCCATCTTAAATATTGCGCATGCAGGAGACGAGATCGTCGCTTCCAGCAGCCTCTACGGCGGTACCTACAACCTGTTCGCTCACACTCTTCCCCGCCTCGGGATCAAGGTTCATTTTGCTGATCAATCCAATCCGGAAAATTTCCGTGCCTATATCAATGAAAAGACAAAAGCCGTGTTTTGCGAGACGATCGGCAACCCGCGCATTGATGTCGCTGATATCGAGGCGATCGCCAATATTGCTCACGAAAATGGCGTGCCTTTGATCGTGGACAACACCTTCGCGACTCCGATTTTGTGCCGTCCTTTTGAACACGGGGCCGATATTATCGTGCACTCTACCACCAAATTCATCGGCGGCCACGGAACAGCAATTGGCGGTATTATCGTAGACTCAGGAAAATTTGACTGGAACAACGGAAAATTCCCAGGTCTGACTACACCAGACCCAAGCTACCATGGCGTCGTCTATACAGAGGCAGTCGGTCCACTCGCCTATATTATCAAGGCGCGCGTCCAGCTCCAACGCGATATCGGAGCGGCTGTCGCCCCAATCAACTCCTTCTTGTTCCTGCAAGGATTAGAAACACTGCATCTGCGCATCGAGCGGCATAGCCAGAACGCCTTGGCAGTAGCTCAATTCCTCACCAATCACTCTGCCGTAGAGTGGGTGAGCTATCCAGGGCTGGAGTCAGACTCCCAGCATGAATTGGCACAAAAATATTTGCCAAAAGGTGCTGGCGCGATCCTGACCTTTGGAATTCGCGGTGGCATTGAGGCAGGAAAAACATTGATCGAATCAGTGAAGCTGTTCTCCCATCTCGCAAATGTCGGGGACTCCAAGTCACTCATCATTCATCCAGCTAGCACAACACATCAGCAAATGACAGAAGAAGAGCAGGCAGCAGCCGGAGTGACTCCGGGACTCATTCGCCTCTCCGTCGGCACAGAATCGATCGACGATATCATCTCTGATCTGGAGCAAGCCTTGCAGCGTGCGTTGCAATTATCTACGGTAGGTTAACATACCTTTACAAGAAAAGAAGAATCACGTGATCTCTTTGGATAGAGGTTTGTGATTCTTCTTTTACTTTTTTATTTTCGTTCGAAAATAATTGAACTTTTCATTCGGTATTTTTATAATATTATCATTCAAGAAAATTTTGGGAGAGTGGATAGACGTGAAAGTTTTAAATATCGGAAGTGAACGGACAACATATCGCGTGGAGATCTCGTATTCTCCTTTATTCGAAGCAGCCTTGGGAATCGCTGCCGCTACCTACGATCAATTGCATCACACGATGGAACACCCTCCTGCCTACTGGCGTCAACTGTTGGACGAGCTGTCACCCTCTGTACGGCAAGAAGTCGACTATGCGAAGGAGCACAACACGTGGAAGACGCTTTTGCAACTGCTCGATCTTTGCCCTTTCACAGATGTGGATTCATTTCTCTCCTATGTCAGAGAGCTCTCAACAGAACAGCTCCGATATGAGGCCCTCCCTTATCTTGGTGAAAATATGCAGGAAGCACGTCGAAAGGCTGCACAAGGAAGCAAGGAGGATTGCACCGTTTTGCAGGAAGCGTGCCGTGCGCACCTCTTTTTTGAAGCGTATATCGGACATATTACTTCCGTTGATGCAGAAGAGCTGCGGAGTCATATTCTCCGATTGATGGAAGGCTGGTATATCACTCATATCAAGCCGCGTGAGGAAGAAATCGTTCGCATGCTAGAAAGGGATTGGGCGCAAAAGCAAAGCAAGCTAGGAAAGTTCAACCCGGAAGCCTTGGTAGAGTATGCTACGGGATCGAGCTACCTCCCTGAGCCTGCCGTGACACGCGTACTGCTGATTCCACAAGCGATCTATCGCCCGTGGACCGTACAGGCCGATGCTGTCGGGACGAAAATTTTTTATTACCCTGTTGCCGACGAAAATTTGCACGATGCTGTAGATCCTAATCAGCCACCCCCTTCACTGGTGCAAGCCTTAAAAGCACTCGGTGATGAGCATAGGCTGCGCATGGTCAAAATGCTGGCGGAAAAGGACCTGAGTCTGCAAGAGATAACAGATCAACTCTCCATGGCGAAATCGACAGTACACCATCACCTGTCCATGCTGCGGTCTGCCCATCTCGTTGAAACGGCAGGCTCCCGTTACAGACTCCGCCGTCATACGCTGGACAAGCTCCCCCTGATGTGGGATGAATTCCTGGACAGGAGCACCCCATGAACCAAACTGCGGTACAAGCCTCTGTCTGGCAGCAGCGTTCTTATCGTTGGATTCTTTTCGGTCAGCTCATATCAGAACTCGGCGCCTCACTCGGTACCCTCGCCAATAGCTGGTTAATCTATCAGGCAACAGGCTCACAAGGTGCGGTCGGACAGATGTGGCTGCTGTATTTCTTGCCGTCGCTAGCGATTCAGTTGGTTGCCGGACCGTACATCGACCGATTCGACAAGAAGCGTGTCATGATTTTTTCTCAATGGATGCGAGCTGCTGCGTTTTGTTTGTCCTTTGCGGTCATTACTTCCGGGACAGAATCACTCTGGCCTTTGTATTTCACTGCCTTGATCAACGGTCTCGTTCAACCGCTATATGTGCCAGCCAGCCAGTCGCTCCTCCCTGCTCTGGTCAAAAGAGAGCAGCTCCTCCAAGCCAATGCCTATTTGGATAGTGTCCTACGAATTGCCTTGATTACAGGACCTCCGTTGGGCGGGATTCTCGTGGCGAGTATCGGTGGTGAGTCCGTACTCGCATTGGTCGCGATCAGCTATGTACTCAGCGGTTTCTTTCTGGTTCTTTGTCCAATCGCCCCAGCAGATACCGCCAACAAGAAGCAATCGTGGCTCGTTATGTTTAAGGCCGGTCTTGCGATTTTTTGGCAAAAGCCCCTTTTGCTCTGGCTTGGCCTGTACTCAGCTCTCGTCCAATTTGCTGTCGGAGTCACACTCGTACTAAACCTGCCTTTTGTAGCCGGCGAACTGCAAGGCACTTCGTTTCATGTAGGCTTGTTTTTGGCTGGGTATCCTTTGGGATATTTCTTCGGCTCTTTGCTCGTGCCTCGCTTCCGTAGCAGCCTTGGGCAGCCCCTGATCATGTTGGGATCACTGGTATTAGGCGGCTCAAGCTTTGTTGCGATAGGCTTTACCCATGACCTCTGGCTCGCAATCACCATCGAACTACTGGCTGGTCTGTTTGCTCCCTTTTTCCAAGTACATAGCACAAGCCTGTATCAGCTTCACGTTCCTTCCGAGCTAATGGGGCGTGTACTGTCTGTCCGCCTACTCATCGTGCGTGCGACGATGCCCGTCGGTATTTGGCTTGGTGGACAGCTGAGCGATCAGGTAGGGATTCGCCCTCTTTACATCTCTGTAGGCGCCGTCATCGTGCTTGCCGCGCTGACGGGAATACTATTTCGAAAATTTGTAACTAACAGGATATTCCATATATAATAAAAACCGTATGCCTCCTAAATTTTGAATGGGAAAAGGAGAATTTTCATGACTCATCCGACATTGGATAACCTTCAGCATGCTATCAGCAGCGTCATCGTGGGCAAGGAAAGCCAGATCCGCCTATTGGTAACGGCCCTGCTCGCCCGTGGTCACGTATTGCTGGAGGACTTGCCCGGAATGGGAAAAACCGTGCTTGCCAAAACATTGGCGCAAGCGATTGGCGGCTCTTACAACCGCCTGCAATTTACTGCGGATCTACTGCCATCTGATGTCGTCGGTCTACACGTATTCAATCAGCGAACAAGTGAATTCGAACTGCGCAAGGGACCTGTTTTTGCGGATGTCTTGCTCGCAGATGAAATAAACCGGGCCACTCCCAGGACTCAATCCGGCTTGCTGGAAAGCATGGAGGAACGCCAGGTTACAATCGAAGGCGTCACCCTGCCACTTCCATCGACCATGCTGGTCATTGCTACCCAAAACCCGATTGAATCGGAAGGAACCTATCCATTGCCGGAAGCACAGTTGGACCGCTTCCTTTTCAAGCTGTCTCTTGGCTACGGTACGCGAGAGGATGCCAAAGAAATTTTGCGGAGATTCCGCAGTGGCTCCCCATTAGAGGCCGTCGAGCCGGTCATCACTGTCGAGCAAATTGCGGCTCTGCAACGCGAGGTCACGACCATTCATGTCAGCCAACCGGTGGAAGACTATGTCATCGATCTGACGGAAGCGACTCGCCAGCATCGTTCTGTTGAGGTGGGCATTAGTCCGCGCGCCATGCTCGCCCTGTTGCGATCCGCTCAGGCTTACGCGTTCGTTTCTGGTCGTACTTATGTCTTGCCGGATGATGTGAAAGTGGTGTTCCCAAGTCTGGCAGCTCACCGCATTCGCCTCTCCATGGAAGCAGAGCTGCATGTGACAGAGCAGGAAGTCGTGGAGCAAATCTTGACCAGCGTCCCCGCTCCCGTCGAAGAAAGCGTGTAGCGCTATGATCACCAAGCAAACCTTTCACGTAATCGGTTTTGTATCGCTGCTCTTCGCCGTTTTTTCCGGCCACTGGTTTTTCTTTCTGTTTGGGGGCTTTTTCTTTTTTCTCCCCGCTGCACAAGATTGGTGGGTCAAGTCCATGTCCCAATGGGTGTCACTCGAATGGTCCAGTGATCAAACGCGTGTCCTGTCAGGGACACCCGTGCACGTTACAGTTCGCTTGCATAATCGTTCGTGGCTACCATTGCCTGCTACCTGGCTTCGCTTCACACTGCCGGAGCATGTCTTTGTGGAAGGTGCAGACGAGGTGCGAATCCTCAATCATCGGACGAGCGTTCGCCTGCGGTTTGATCTGCCGATACGACAAAGTGCCACACGCACCTTGATTCTCATCCCGAACAAGCGAGGCACGGTCTGGCTCACGGATGTTCAATCCGAGACATTGCCGTTATTGGGCGAGGAGCCTACCGCTATGACATTGTCGATTTCCTTTTCCTTGCTGGTCTATCCGTTGCCTCTTGCTCTTTCTCCCGTCGTGCTCGCTGAAACGGAACCGGACGGGAATCGGCTTTCTCGTCAGCGCCAACAGGACGATGTCACTTTTCAGCGTGGCGTTCGGTCGTACATGCCAGGCGACCGTTTCAAGCACATCCATTGGAAGGCAACCGCCAAAACAGGTTCACTTGAGACGCGTCTTTTCGAGTATACAGCCCATCCGAACTGGCGAATCGTCGGGCATATCCTGCCCTCCTATGAACCAATGATGCAAAAGTACAACGATACCACCAATGAACGGACGATCTCGTGTCTTGCGGCTTTGGCTGGCCTGTGCAGGAGAAAATCAGTCGGATACGAGCTGTACCTCACCGTGAAGCAACGAGGACGTGAGCATTTTCATTTGCCTGCGGGAAGTGGCAAGGCGCACCACCTGCACGTCATGACTCAACTGGCGCAAATCCATCATTTTGTGACAACGCCACTGACGACTGTTCTTCGCCGGTTAGAGGGGGCACCAGGGAAAGAAGCCATTCTCATTGTGACACCACGAATGGACCTATCTGTACAAGCCTCGGCGGAGCGCCTTGTTCAACGCGGTCATCAGGTTGCGGTGCTGGATGTTTCTTTTGACCCTGTCACCATCCAGCGTTTTGAGCATGCTCGCTTGAAAAAAAGGAGCGTGATGATGAGATGACACTCTCCTTGATGGGCCGCTGGACGCTCGCGTTTTGGCTGGAGGCCATGCTGATGGGCGTTTTCCTGATCTTATTTGGGTATATGACAGCAGGCTTTGGTCAACTGCTCTCGTTTTGCCTAGTCGCAGCGATCCTGCTCATGGCGGGAAGCTGGCTGTACCATAGTGGTGGCGGTCGCTTTATGCTCCATCTGTTGCTGTATCCCCTTGTGTTTGTCATAGGAATGGGCAGCTTCTATCTCTACGATTCCTGGCTCATCGCGCTTATACTGGCTGCTGTTTATTTTTGGAGAGTACAAAGTGCTGCATCGGAAGGCTATCGACATGACAGTCTGCAACGCAGATTTGTTCTGGCGCTGATGGCGGGCTTGTTACAGCTCGTGATAGCAGTACTTTACACCTCTATCGTTGACCCGGGTTCCTATTCGCTCGCAGCCTCTTTTTCCATGCTCGTCCTCATTACTCTCAGCTATATTTTGATGGCGATTGTGGCGTTCGTGCTGCGGGAAGGATCGCTTTCTACGAGGCTGCCTGCTCGCATTAGCTTGCTACTTGGCAGCCAAGTGCTTGGCACTCGTATTCTTTTGATCGCAGGTTATTTGGCTATCGGTTCTATCGTACTTGGTCTCCTCTATTGGATCTGGAGTTGGATAAAAGGACCTGTCAGCACTGGACTGTATACGCTCTTTGAGCCTGTGCTTATTTTCATTGTGGAATTGTTTGAACGTTTGTACGAGAGGGCGAACCAAAAACAGGCAGGCATGAAGATACTCATGGAAAGTACAGGGCAAAAAGCAGATAATCCCGCGGTACAGATACAGCTCGGAGAATCACTCTTTTCTGTTCTGCAGCCATACTTAATCATTGCCTTCATCCTCACCTGTGTGATCCTGCTCGGCCGATACATATGGAAAAAGCGCTTCAAAGGGACGATTACGCGGGAAAAAGAAGTGGCGGCTGCACAAAACACTATGTTAACCACTGTTCCCCCCTCTTCCAGTAAAGAAAGTGCTGAGGAAGACTCTGCTAAATGGTTCAAACAGCCCGTTGGCCCAGAGGATGATCCCACCAGGTACGCCTACTATCAATTCCTCGTCCTCATGGAGAAGCAAGGGATGCCAATCGAGTTGCATGAGACACCCCAAGAGTTTTTCAATCGCCTGCGCGAACAGTCCTTGCTAGATGCAGGCCAGCTGGATGCAGTTGCTCGCATCACCCGTTACTATCAGCAATATCGCTATCAGGAGCAGTCGCTTCCCGAAGCGGATTTGACAGCGATGCAGCAAGCCGTGCAGACGCTCGACTCTCGTTTTTCCGAAACGTAATACCGTTCCACAACCACGTGCTACCCGTTAGCCGTGGTTGTTTTCTTTTTCTCTTGACATCGAGATGCCCCTCCGGCATAATTTCTTCAATTTTGCCCACTCTCAAATTGAATTCACCAGATGGTTAATTGAACAAGAAAGGAGGATGCTCGGTGCAAGATTTACCTGACTGGCTGCGTAAGCATCTTCATGTCGCATACATACCCGGCTATGAGTTTTTCTTAAGTCTCCATGTGCTTGCCAAGCCGGAGCATCACACCTCCCGCTTGCATTGGGCGGAGGAGTTGCTCACTGCTTTACCTGCCCCGCTCTTGAAAAAGCTTCACTATTTTAGTTCCATGTCCAATCAGTTTCTCGATGCCATGGACTTCCTGGCGCCTTGGGAGGAGTGTTTTGAGCATTCCGTCGAGGCCGCATTGGAGCGTGTACAGGCGATGGATGCAGGCGAGTTTGCCCAACTCATGATCGGTCCCGTCTATCATCCCAGACAACTTCACGCTTGGATGCAAGGACGTACGGACGAGATTTTTGATGAACTAAAACCGGAGCATCGGGAGCTTTTGCGCCATCCACTCTCGACCAAGCGCAGTTTTCTGGAGTTTTGCTACGACTGCCTGCCTATTTTCCAGACAGAAGAACGGCGGATTCAACCATGGCTCGTCCGCGCCGTACATGAAGCACAAGAGCAGATCAAGCTTGATCCGATTCCATTTTTGTCGCAGGTACACCCGCGCTTGAAGGTGCACGAAGACTTCTTGCAATTTCATAAAGCAAAAACGTACACATTTGGCTATTCGGAGCTAGCTCGTATCCATTTGCGTGTCTCTACTTTTGTCTCGCCGCATTTGTTGCTCGGCATTTACGATGACCACATCTCGGTGGGCTTATCCGTTGACGTTCCCGGCACCAGATCCACCTCGGTGATTCCCGCTGACTTCATCAACAAAATGAAGGTGTTCAGTGATCCGACGCGGACGGCGATTCTCAAATCGTTATTGGCTCATCCTTACTGCACGCAGCAGTTGGCTGACCTGCACAACATCAGTGAGCCTGCCGTCAACAAGCACTTGAATCTGTTGGTAGACACAGGCTTTATCTGGAGTGAACGGCGGGGACGGTATGTATTTTACCGCGCGATTGCATCACGGCTAGAACAACTCGCTGTCGATCTGCATGAGTTCATCGATATGCCTGTTCCCGGACTTGTCTTTCCACCTGCTTCATCACATCCCCCAGAACGGAGGAAATAACGTGCTTCATGTTGCCAAAGCTACCTTTATCCGCAATACCCGCGTAATGATTCGTGCCTATCCGTGGTCGTTTGTCATCGGCCACATTTTTTCCGGGGTGTATACGGTGCTGTTCGCCTTCTTCGCCTATCACTATGTATTTGCCGGGCAGTTGGACGAGAACTTCGCACATCTCACCGGCTCGTCCGATTACTTGTCGTACGCCATCCTCGGCGGAGCTTTTTATGCGTTTGCCGTCTCGACCTTGATGAATGTCAGCCGCTCACTCATTACGGAGCTACGGGAAGGGACCTTGGAGGCGGTTTTGCTCACTCCGTCCTTGCGCAGGGGGTACTTTTTGGGGAATGTCGCCCAACAGCTCATGCGTACTTTGTTTGAATTTTCGGTGATTGTACTTGTAGGGGCGTTGTTCGGACTCACGCTCTCTCATACAAACGTATGGAGCGCCGTCCTTGTCTGGATATTGTCTACAGGGGCTTTCTTTTGCCAGGCGCTCGTATTAGGTAGTCTCATGCTTTGGTTCCGCGATACGTACATCACACAAAACACGCTGTTTGCCGTGATGGCCTTTGTCAGTGGGGTGACGTTTCCGATTCCGTACTTGCCTGAATGGCTGCAACCGCTCGGTCTCATCATGCCGCTCGCGCCTGCGCTGGATGCTTTTCGGCAATGCGTGATTCAAGGAGCGCCGCTGCATGCTGTTTCCCCACAGCTGTTTCATATGGCAGCCCTGTCCCTCATCTATCTCGTCATCGGGGTGTGGGGTATACGTCGGATGGAAAAACGCGTCATGGAATCGATTTTTGGATAACGAGGAGGACAAGGATCATGTTGATTGCAGAAAATGTACGGAAGGTATACCGGGTGAAGGAGAAAAAAGACTGGTTTCGCCAGCAATGGACAGAGGTCGAGGCAGTCGCTGATCTGTCTTTTCGCATGGTACCCGGCAAAATCATTGGATTGTTAGGCATTAATGGCGCAGGGAAAACAACAACGATCAAGATGTGCTCCACACTGCTCACCCCAACCAGCGGCACGATCACGGTAGACGGGTATGACGTGGTAAAGGACGATCGGTTCGTCAAAGCCAAGGTCAACATGATCGCAGGGGGCGAGCGCATGCTGTACTGGCGGCTGACAGGGCGGGAAAACCTGCAATACTTCGGCAGTCTGTACGGTTTGCAAGGGCAGGCCTTGCGCAATCGGATCGATTCATTGCTCTTGCAGGTTGGCCTGTATGAGGCGGCCAACACCCCTGTCGAGCGTTATTCCAAAGGCATGAAGCAGCGACTGCAAATCGCCCGCGGCCTGATCAATGATCCGAGCTACCTGTTCCTTGACGAACCGACTCTCGGCTTGGACGCCCCCATCGCCCGACAGCTTCGCAAGCATGTGAGTGAGCTCGCTTCTCAGCATGGAAAAGCCATTCTGTTGACCAGCCACTACATTCATGAGGTAGAAGAGCTTTGCGACGAGGTATACATCATCGATAAAGGAAGGCTTGTAGCGCATGATACACCGGAGCACCTGACCAAATCGCTCCACCTGGATACCGCCTTGCAGGTAGTGATCCCCGCTCTTTCCGACTCGCTCGATTACGATCTGCGCCAGCTGGCTCAAGATTACGGCGGCTCGCGTGAAATCGCAGAAACAGACGAGCAGACCTGGGAAGTGACGTTACGGGGAAAAACGGATATGACGACTCCGCTGCTTTCCCTCTTGGCTGCTCACCAATCCCCTATCTTGCGTCTCTCCACGCAACAGCCATCACTGGAGGACGTCATCCTGCACATGGCAGATCGGAGGGGCGCATGAAACAGCTAGGCAGCCTGCTTTTGGCCGAAATCATCAAGGAGCATCGTCATTCGTTTCACAGCAAAATGGTCTACTTCTCGCTCTTGGTCTGGCCCGTCATCAATTTCGTTACCGCGTATTATTCGTTTGCTCCGTTCCGGATGGGAGCTGATTCCCCGCTAGCCCGGTTCATCAGCTATGAGCAGTTGCCGCTGTTCCTGTTGACTGGCTATTTAGGCTATATCTTTTATTGGTGCCTGGTGCAGTCGTCATGGCAAATGAGCTTTGAACGGCAAGCAGGAACCATGGAAATGATCTTCATCAGCCCGGTCAACCGACTCGCTTTTCTGTATGGGCGTTCGCTTTCCTCGCTGATCGAGGGGGTCTGGCTGTTCTTTTGCTTTGTCCTGTTAGCCTTGTTTTTTGTCGATGGCATTCAGCTGAGCGGCTGGTGGGCTCCTCCACTCGCCTTCCTCATTTTACTGGTATCGGCCATCGTCTGGGGCGGCTTTCTCTGTGTGCTCTTTCTGTTTTCACGCGATTCGAGCTTTCTGTACACCGTGCTGGATGAGCCGATGCTGATCTTTTCCGGTGTCCGTCTGCCCCCGATGGCCTTTCCGGTTTGGGCCAAGGTCATTTCCTTTTGCTTTCCCCTGACCTACGCGCTTCAGTTGATTCGCGAGCTGCTGATGGAGGGAGCGTCGTTGCAAACAATGCTGCCGAGTATGGGACTTCTAGCCGCTGTTCTGCTGGTGCTCGTGACAGCGACCGTCGTGTTGTTGAAGCAAGCGGAGAAGCATATGAAAAAGACCGGGAACATGGTGATGTATTAGTTAGCCAAAGAAAAGTCACATAGAAAACGCCCTCTCCTGATTTGGTCAAGACCCCATTTCGTAGACAGTAAGAAAAACCCCGGCCGTTAGGCCGCTAACTGACGTCTAAATTCACTAGGCGTCAGTTTTTTTAATTTCAGTTGAAGACGTTCTTCGTTGTAAAAATGGATATATTCCTCAATTCTTCTTTGAGCATCTTGTACATCTCGTATATCATAGGGATATAGAGCTTCGGTTTTCAAATGAGAAAAGAAGCTCTCCATCGAGGAGTTGTCTAGGCAATTGCCTCGTCGTGACATGCTGATTTTGGCGCCAACCGTAGGCAGCATGTCGTGGTATGCATGAGACGTGTACTGGTGACCCTGATCGCTGTGAACGATCACACCAGTCACGTCTTTTTGTGTTTTAAATGCTTTCTTGAAAGTCTGAAGAACAAGCGCATTGTCGTTTCGAGAGCTGATATGATAGGCAACAATTTCGCGCGTACACAAATCTTTAATTGCTGAGAGATAGATGCGTTCATCTCCGATTCGATATTGGGTAACGTCAGTTACCCATTTTTGATTTGGTCTCTGAGCAACGAAATTACGATTTAGCATGTTCTCGGCTACACGTCCATCGGAAACAATGGCTTGAAAAGTGGTGATATGGGCACGTTTCCGGCGAATAACTGCTTTAATCCCCAGATTTTGCATCAACCGTAACACTTTTTTATGGTTTACTTTACAACCATACTGGCGTACTAGTTCTGCTTGAATTCTGCGGTAGCCGTAAATTCCTTTCCTTTGCTTATAGATCATGTTGATTTTCTCTTTCAAAGCTTTGTCCTTGTTCTGTTTTCTAGTGGAGAGGTATTTATAATATCCGCTTCTCGAGACACCTAAAGCCTTACAAATCTCAGTTACCATGAAGATTGAAGACAATGTCTCCACCATGTGATATTTCTTCCTTACACCTCCCGTACCCAGATTTCCAAACACTTTTTTAGGATTTCATTTTCACGCTTTAATTTTTGAACATGACGGTCCTGGTCAATATACGTCTCCCGACGTCCACGTTGATCTAGGAGTCCAAACTCTCCAAGCTGTCTATACTTTCTCATCCACTTTCTCACACGATCTTTGTCCAGAATTCCCAGATGTTCTGTAATTCGTTTATACGTCCATTTTTCCTCAAGATGTAAACGTATGGCTTCCCTTTTCAGTGTTTCTGGATAGCTCATAAACTTTTGCCCTTTAGCTGCCATAAAAAAATGCACCCCCTAAAGTTCATCGGTAAACCACAGGGGTTTTTCCAATGTCTACTTTAAGGGGTGCACTTCAATTTGGAAAAGGCGTTTTCTTATTTCTTGTTACTCTACCGTCAACAGCTTCTCTACAAATCCCCCAATTTCTCGTTCCCGATCAATAAAATGAACCTCCAAGATCCAATCGCGTGGGTGTCCGTTATGATCTGGCTCACTCATTGGCTTGTGATTGTCAGGGTGAATATAGTTGACGATATCCTCCCCCTGAATTATTTCATGCGGGAATTCGCCGATGAGATGCCCTGCGTGCGGCCCTCCGAACTCCCAGCCATATTGTTTAGCTAGCTCGCACACGTAAGTAAACAGCTCGCTGCTCGTAATATCCGGCTTAGACAAAAAGTAAGCCTTGCCCTCGTCCCACGCTTTTTCAATATCGTCGCGCAACTTTTGTTTTACCGGATCATTTCCAAGCACATACGTCCGCCCGAGATCGGCTTCCCAGTCCTCAAAAATGGGCCCGAAATCGAGAAAGACAATATCATCGGGTGAGACAGTCAAGTTCGGTGGATTTTCTCGGTACGGAAACAGCGTGTTTCTTCCCGCTCGCACAATTCGCTTATGCCAATATTTTTTGATCCCGAACAATTGAAAGGCCAGCTCGTAAATCTCCCTGTTGATATCTTTTTCCGTCACACCGCTGCGAATGATGCCCTTTTCTTCGATTGTGGCAAATAAAAACTCGGCTTTGGTCTCTGCTTCGCGCAGTGCCTGATGTCTCTTCTCCAATAATGGATTCATTATTTGATGCCTCCTCTTCGGTTTACGGAAGAGCTGACTCATACATCTCGCCCAGCTCTCGCAATTTTGCGACAATAGATTGCTCCACTTGATCATCCACGGCGATTTTTTCCTTTGCCAATGCAAGCAACGATTCGTACTCGCCAATCAATACGGAATGATGCGCTTTTTCAAACAGTGGCAAATCATTCATGTCATTTCCAAAGCAGATGAACGGCTCCCCTGCCACATCGAACCGATTCAGGGCAGCCCATTTATTCACTCCCCGATAAGTAAGGTCGAGAATGCCTTCTGCCGAATGATAATGCAGCGTGACGTCGAGCTCCTTGATTCTCGCCATCAATTCTTCATAACGGTCACACGATAAAATCAGGATTTTCAGCACGGCATTCAGTTGATCCACGTCTACTCGGCTGGCTGTCCGATTGGGATCGATATAGCTCAAAAAGGGATGGGTCGACACACAATTATGTGCGTAATTCCACGAGTCATCGATGAAATACTGCGCGCGATAATCATCGAGAATGCTGATGATTTCATGTGCCAAACGATCCGGGATCGGCACGCAGCCCTGCAAGCTTCCATGGTGATGTGTCATCGCTCCATTCGCGCCAATGAGGAGATGGTTGGCAAACCGCTCATCGAGGACAGGCAGCATGTCACGACACGGTCTTGCGGAGGCGAAGCCTACGGTATGTCCCGCTTGTTCGAGTGCAAGCAGGCTATCCAAAATGTTTGTTGAGATCGGTTGACCCTTGAAGCAGATCGTCCCGTCCAGATCAAAAATAAACTTCATTTTTCCCACCCTTTCTAGTCGCTGTCCTGTCCATCGTAATGGATAGCCGTCTGAGGCCAAAGGGACAGATCGTTCAAGATGAGTGGGACAGAGAGCTGATCTGTTACTCGAACCAGGCACTAGCCAACAAGCGAATGCCCTCCTGAATATCGTCGGGGGTCAGCGCTCCGTACCCTAGCAAAACCGTCGGATGCTCCCTTGTATCATGCAGCCAGTATCGGGCAGTTCCGTAGACTTTTACACCCTTTTGATAGGCACACTCCATGAGTTCCGCTTCCGTACGCTGACTTTTTACGGTCAAAAATACATGCAGCCCCGTATCCTTCCCTTCTATTTCCACACGTCCGTCCATGTAACGAGCGACCGCCTGAAGAAACACCTCTCGCTTTTCCACATAGTCTTTTCGCATGTGCTGCAAGTGTCTATGCCAATAGCCATCGGACAAATACGCCGCTAGCGTCAACTGGTCCAAGCGGGAAACAGGCTGATCGTATTCAGGCATACGCTGGTGAAAACGCGATAACAGCTCGTAAGGAAGGACGACGTAGCTGACGTTTACGAGCGGCAGCAATGCTTTGGAGAGCCGCCCAATGTAAACAACCTTTTGGGGAGACAGACTCTGAATCGAAGGGATGTAGCTCTCTTGATATTTGAACTCCCATTCGTAGTCATCCTCCACCAAATAAGCATGCGATAAGGATTGTGCCCACAGGGTCAATTGGTTTCTTTTCTCCAAAGACATCGTCATTTTGTTGATGAATTGCTGCGAAGGACTCACGTACATGATGCTAGCCCCGCTTCTCTTCAGCTCTTCGATGGATACACCGTCTGCCTCCAAGGAAATGCCGTGTACGCGGTAGCCACCGTTGAGAAACGTATTTCTCGCACCATCATAGCCCGGATTTTCTACGCCAGTCACATGCTTCTCTCTGTCCAAAAGCTGGACGACAATCGACACCAACTGTTGCGGGGTGGCTCCAATAATGATCTGCTCCGGGGTGGCGAGGACTCCTCTCGTTTCATGTAGCAATTTCGAGAGTTCCTTTCGCAAGACGTATTCGCCTTGAGCCAGCCCCTCCACCATATACGTGCGCTGATGGTTGGAAATGAGCTTGTTGCGTAGCTTATTCCACGGATGAAAAGGGAATGCCCCCAGCTCGATGTTGCCGTAGCGAAAGTCATAGCGAATCGGCGGTATACGAGAGTCTTCTCGTTCCGCTGCATGCTGCCCGGAAGGAGGTCCTGCTTTGTACGTCACCTGGTACCCTTTTTTCGGAATGCTGCTGATGTACCCTTCCGATACCAGTAGCTGATAGGCAACTTCCACTGTATTTTTGCTGACAGCAAGCGTTTGCGCACAGCTTCTGATCGAGGGGAGAAATTCTTCATACGCGATTTGGTTACGCAATATTTCGTCTTTGATAAAGTGATAGATTTGGATGAACAGTGGCTCTCCCTCTGTAAAACGAATGGCAGATAGCTCTCGCAACGAACAGGAACCCCCTTCCTTTTTTGTTTTAGTCTACCACATATTATCTTAAGCCTGAGTGAACAAAAGGTCAGCTATCTGCCAGAAGGCTTTGTCCCTTGGCCCTACCGAACTGAAAGTAGTAGAAGACGATAAGACACACGTGCATCAGGGCCATCATCAAATAAATATTGCTGTAAATGAAGCCGCTCGTATACGGATTCACCGGATTCCAATTGGTTGTCGCGCCCAGATCGATAACCTTGCTGTATACCGCAGATGCGATCCCCATGGAAATGAAGCTCAGCATCGAAAAAATCCCCATGCCTACTCCCGCCTGCTCCTTCGTCAACGTCCTCGAGATCGAGTTCGCCATCGAGATTTGCATAAAAGACTGCCCCACATTGCCTAGGATCAAGAAGAGCGCAATGCCTATAACCGATGCACTTGTGAAAGTCGACAGCAAGCCAAAGCAGCCAATCAGTAAACTAGACGCAACGAAATACAGAAAAACATTCCCCCGCCTGTCCGCGAGCTTTCCTCCCACGCGACCAAGCAATGCCGAAGCGATAGCCGCTGGAACCATCACAAAGCCGATCCAGCTCGTCGATAGCTGCTGCACCTGAGCCAAGAGCAGCGGACTGAGATAATAAAGCGATATCCCCATTCCACTTATAAGAAATGCCATTAGAATCCCGATTGTATACTGCTTGTTGGCAAAAACCTTCGGCTGTACAAACGGATCAGCTACCGAACGAATTCGTACGACGAATAGGAGCAAAGTAACCAAACTCGCCAATGCAAACCACCACGATCCATTCGTTACTCCCAAGAGCAATGACGTCACGCTGATCGCTAGTAGGGAACCGCCCACCCAATCAAACTTCCCACCAGACGCGATCTCCTCATCCTCCAGATATTTGCGGTAGAACGGCAGCGTAAGCAAGATCAGGAGCGGTATGGAAAACAGCCAGCGCCAATGGGCAAAGCTGACGATTAACGCCGCGATTACAGGACCGAGTGCACCGCCAAGAGCCAATCCTACTGCCGTTCTTCCTAAAACAGAACCCCTGCGCTCAGGCGGGAAGTACCGCAAAGGAATGAGCATCGCAGTAGCCGGAATGACAGCCGCCCCTACTGCCTGCAAGCATCTTCCGAAGAGGGCCATCGCAAAGGAATCGGAGACCAAACCAAAAAACGAACCAGCCGTAAACACCAAGAGTCCAAACGTCAACAAATTCTTGAGCTTGTATCGATCCGCCAGTTTGCCATACGTCACGGTTCCGATCGCGTATAACAATCCATATGCGGTCGATAGCCAGCTCACCTGCGCAATGCTCAAACCAAACTCCTTGCTAATTTCGGGGAGTGCAATGTTAAACACCAAAGCACTCATGGAGGATATGACTAAGGTAAACATCAATATCCGGATTAATATGTCCCTGTTTTGCTGCGCTTTTGTCGCTTCCATGCCGCATCTTCCCCTTCACTTTGTTATGCACGTATTGTCTGTCAGTACTGACTGACATTCGAGTGGTAAAAAACTAGGGAGTCAAACCCCTAGCGAAAACCTCTACACTCTCTTCGATAAATACCTCCAGAGATACCCCTGAAAAATTGCTAGTGCCATCCAGATCGTTCAAAAACGCTCCGAAATTCATGACCATGAAGGCAGTCGCCTGTGCCTCCGGATTCGTTTGGATCATCTTGCCCTTTTTGCCCATCTCTTTGAAGTAATCCGTAAACAGTATCATCAACTGTCGCGGGTGCTTTTGGGTCCGCTCGCGGAATCCGGGCAAATGGGCCTCATCCTTAATGCTAATCAAAATCATCTTCCGATTGCGGTTCATCATTTCGTGATACGTTCGGCTGATTAAAAGCAAATCCTCGCGCAAATCCCACACAAGCTTCTCCGCAAAAAGCTTTGTCAGTCCTTCCGTGTAATGATAACGGTCAAAGGCGCTTTCGAGCAAATTCCGCTTGCTGCCGAAGTGACGAAACAACGTCTTCTCGCTCAATCCTGCCGCAGTGGCAATTTCTTGCGTGGTTACGCCGTTGTAGCCTTTTTCCGCGATGAGATCGATTGCGGCTATCATCAGTTTTTCGCTGCTTGTAAGACTTTTGCTGCTGCTCATTGCTATCCTCATTCCCGGAACTGATTGTCAGTACTGACTGACATTTATCTTAAATCGACTGTCAAAAAGTGTCAAGGGACTTCCCGTAAAAAAGGGCTCTCCTCCGACTCATGCAGTCGAAAGGAAAGCCCCTCGCTCTTTTACCCGATTAAAACGCTCTTGAATATTGCTGCGGTGGCTGCAGTTCATCCGCCGACAGCTCACGAATCGCATGCAGTGCCCAATAAGGGTCACGCAGCATGCCGCGGCCGACTGCTACCAAATCCGTATCGCCATTGCCAATCGATGCTTCCGCCACTTTTGGATCATCGAGGTTGCCGACTGCAATGACCGGGACATCCAGTGCCTGCTTAATTGCGCGTGCCAATGGTACTTGATAGCCAGGATGAACACCTGGACGGCCTGCTGAACCAATCGGTCCTTCCCCGCCGCTGGATATATGGAAAATATCGACGCCTGCTTCCTTGTAACGGCGGCACAGCTCCGTGCTGTAATCCAGCCCATATCCACCATCCACGTACTCTACGGCAGAGACGCGCATGATCAGCGGCATGTCAGCTGGAATGACCTCTTTGATCGCCTGAATAATTTCCACGCCAAACAGCGCTTTATCACGCCCGTACTCATCATCACGCTGATTCGTCAAAGGGGAGTGGAACTGGTGAACCAAGTATCCGTGCGCACCGTGGATTTCAATGGTGTCAAACCCGGCTTCCACCGCACGTCTCGCTGAGTCCTGGAACTTGACGACCATTTGCTTAACCTCTTCTGTCGTCAACGCCCGTGGCGTTTTGTAGCGCGCCCCTGGGAAAGCAATCGCGGACGACGATACAGGTACTTCTGCGTCTTCCGCTTTGCGGCCAGCATGAGCAATCTGTATGCCAATTTTGGCCCCATATTTATGAGCCTCGGAGACAATTCGTGTATACGCCGGAATCTGTTCGTCAGACCATAAGCCCAAATCGCCGTTGGAAATTCTGCCATCAGGCTCGACATCGGTCATTTCCACGATGAGCAGACCTGTTCCGCCTACTGCACGAGAAACGTAATGAACAAAATGCCAGTCCGTTGGTGTTCCATCTTGTGCATCCACAGAGTACTGGCACATCGGCGGCATGACAATCCGATTTTTCAAGGTAAGTCCTTTAAACTGAAACGGGGTAGACAACAACGCCATTTGCTCCACTCCTTACTTTTTTTTATTATCATGCCAAAAGTAAGCACCATCTGCAATCCCAAGTTGCACTTTGTGAAAGGACTTTGTCCCGCTGTAGTGCTGGGGAGGAAACAGGAGAAAACGCTCAGCTTCTTGTCCCACCCGCTGAGGGATTCACTGCCCGCCTCCATGCAAAAAGCGAAACCGCGTCCAAAGTAGTTCTTTCAGGATGTTTTTCAGAGGTGGACGCTTAAGAGCGTGTTTCGCTTTTTGCATTCCGTCTCGGTCGGTGTACCAAAGATCTTCGCTTTTTTCTCCTGTTTCCTCTTCGAGCTTTCCGTGTTATTACGATTTTAAAAGACTTAAAAGAATGAAGAATGTCTTTAGTTACGACAGAGAAGAATATTTCCAGACGTAGCGACTTGTGGAGTCCTACCGAGCGGAGAAGCGATTAGCGGGCAAAAGAAACGCAACGTGCCCATACTACGAAGCGGCTACCACTTTTGCGTTTCCCCACTAATCGCTTCGGAGCGGACAGTCTCAGCCCCCAGCAGGACGGAGCCTGGTGCCTAGACTGGAAATATTCTTCTCCCCACCGCAGCCACATTTATAAACACGAAAAAAAGCTACCCGCATAACGGATAGCTTTCATGATAAACGTCTCGATTATTCTGGCATCGTGCCAATGTAATTGGATTGAGGGCGAATAATGCGGTTTTTTCCTGCCTGCTCCAGGATGTGCGCACTCCAACCGACCACACGGCTCACGGCAAATGTCGGTGTAAACAAATTGTCGTCCAAGCCAACCGCCCGCATAACAGCTGCGGCAAAAAACTCTACGTTTGTATTCAGCTTGCGGCCTGGTTTGTACTCTTCCAGCAGCTGCAAGCCTACTTTTTCTACATGTGTCGCCAGATCGAACCACGGATCGTTGGACGACAGCTCGGATGCAACAACGCGCAGAGCAGTTGCACGCGGATCAATCGTTTTATAGATGCGGTGCCCGAAGCCCATCAAACGTCCGCCGCTCTCCAGTTTGTTGCGCAGCCACGGCTCTGCATTTTCCTTCGTCCCGATAGCCTCGATCATCTCCGTCACTTCTGATGGTGCTCCGCCGTGCAAAGGACCTTTCAGAGTTCCGATTGCCGCCGTAATGGAAGAAATCAGATCGGATTCGGTCGAGCTAACGACTCGACCGGAGAATGTGGATGCATTCATGCCATGCTCCTGCGTCAAAATCAGGTACGCATCCAGTGCGCGAACATGTGCCGCTTTCGGCTTTTCGCCCTTGAGCATATACAGATAGTTCGCTGTATGATCCAGCTCCGGATTCGGTGCCAACGGCTCGCGGCCCTCCAGACAAGCGAAGCGATACGCAACGATTGTCGGCATCTTGGCAGCCAGCGAAATCACTTCATCAATCGTCGGCGGGAAGCCGTGCGAGGAACTGCCCAGCGCCGAAACACCTGTACGCAGTACACTCATCATATCTACATCTGCCGGGATCAGCTTTAGGATTCCCTTTACGTGCTCCGGCAGCTCACGGTTTGCTTTGAACTTATCTTTTAAATCAGTCAACTCCTGCTCGCTAGGTAAATGTCCGAACCAGAGCAGGTGTGCCACTTCCTCAAATGTGTGGTGAATAGCCAAATCACGCGCCCAATGACCGCGATACACCAGCAGTCCATTAATCCCATCCACCAAACTAAGGTCTGTTTCTGCTACGGCGATACCATCCAAGCCGATAGCCAAAGGATGTTGTTTTGTCATCATCACCACTCCATTTTCATCTCTTTTCCCTCCAGTATATCGATTCATAATCACGAAGGGAAATAGAAGAAAAACGGGGTATTGATCGCGTTTTATAATCAATTAACAGGAGCTGGAACCGTCTTCTTTTTACGTCCGTATGTCAGGAAACGCCACAGCTTTTCCATCGGCCCTCGATTAAAACGCTTCAGCCACAGCCAGCTTACGAGTAATTGAAACGCATAGATCGGCAACGCGAGCAAAAACCAAGAAGAGAGCGGCATTGCTGTAATACCGAACAAAGGAATCAGAATGGTCATGATGACTGTCTGACCCAAATAAGTCGTTAACCCCATTTGACCCGTGTAAGCAAACGGCTGGAGAATTTTCCTTGCCGGCTCACGATCAAGTAACAGAAACAAGCTGGCGATAAAGCACAGCGCCATAGGCAGCGTACTCAGATCAACCAATATTTTATTCACCTGTTCAAGTTTTGGACCAAAGACAACGCCGCTCGCCCACACAATCCCTGCTGCGATCGGAAGACTGATTGCGAGAGTAGTCGCAGCGATTCGTTTCAACAACGGCTTATGCTCGCGAATTTGAGCAATCAAACCACGTTTTCCCGCATACAAACCAAACAGGAACATCACGAAGATCGGTATCAGTGTCGTCTGAAGTGATGCTACAAACGAATAGACCTCTTGACCATTGAGCTTCTGTACGAGTGCCGCGCCTTGAGTGAGCATGTACACGCCTCCCAGACTGGCTGCCCATGCTAGAATCGTAGAAGACTTTCTTCGATAAAATGGCATCAGTAAAAAGCCGAGGAGTGCGTACACCGTCAAAATATCTCCAAACCACAAAATGACGTGAATCACACCAATGAAAAACATCGCGAACAACCGTCTGCTGAAGAGACGAAATACTTTTTGTCCACGCTGTTCAGCCCGTGACATAAAAATGTAAAAACCTAAGCCAAACAGAAACGAAAAGATCCCGAAAAATTTCGTTTGAATGAATAAATCATAGCTTAAGCGAATCCATGCATCGATCCCTGCTTCTATTGGCATACGAACGTCTTCCGAATACATGATGAAGCCCGGCAAGTTCACCAGCAAAATACCGAACAATGCCAATCCCCTTACAATATCAATAGAATAAATCCGATCCTTCTGTGCGATTGGTTCAGCCTGCATATTCGTCATTCCCTCCTGCTGTCTCTAAGCAGGGTTCAGTGTAGCATACATATGCTCATCAAAACTATCGATTCACCTTACCTCTACCTTACAGGCTTGTTAGCTTCTATGTCCGTCCCCCTGACAGAACAAGCGGCATCGGTGGATACAAGGAATGTAAGATTTCCATAAAATGCTGCGCTGGCTCGCTAATCCCTGCTTTGGGTACCAGCAAATAAGAAGCGACCTTCGGCAAAACAAGTCCAGGTGTGGGCAGTTCAATAAAGCGGTTTTCAAACAAATCCCGATCGACAGCCGTCCGAGGCAAAAAGGAAACGCCTAATCCATCCTCGATGAATCGCTTTGTAATGTCTACCTGCGAAACAGCCATCGTACGCAAGGAAAGCCCCCTCTGACGCAAAAGCAACAGCACCTCATCCCAGTAACCCGGGTGATTGTGGGTCAACAAACGGTTCGCTTGCACCTCTTGCTCCCAATCAGGCAAGGGCGCCTCCATATCTCCGCCACTGTGAGGGACTGCAAAAACGACAGGATCTTCGTACAAAAGATAAGTAGACAACTGGAATTCTCCCGGCACCATCCGGGTTAAGCCCAGATCAGCTTGTCCATTTTGAACCAGCGGGCCAATTTCCACGGAGTCGACAATTTTAATCGAGATATCTACATCGGGATAGAGCTTGGTGTAACGGTGCAGCAAATGGGAAAAACGAGCACGGGCAATAATCGGTGAAACAGCCAGTTGCAGCTTTTCACGATAGCCCTGTCTCCAAGCCTGCAAATCCTCCATACTGTTATGCCATTGTTGGAGGAGTCCTTTTGCATGTGGCAAGTAGCGTTTGCCCGCAGCCGTTAACCGAACGCGTTTGCCAACCCGTTCAAACAGCTTGATCCCCAATTCCTTTTCCAATTGTCGTATATGTTGGCTGACAGTAGGCTGCGCAATGAACAATGCTTCTGCTGTCTGGTGAAAATTTTCTGTCGTAGCCGCCACCATAAACGTTTGCAGCACGCGAAAATCCACGTGATCTCCCCCCTGCTGTCGCTTTTTCTTTGTTCTATATGCATACAAAAGAAGGAAGAATGCAACCATTTGGGTCTTTCTTCCTCTTTTTTGAAGAATTTTACTGGAAATCGTTCCCCTTCATCCCCCTTATGGTACAATACAAAATCGAGTGCGCAAAATCATTACGCACATTGGACTCACCAAAGAGAGAGCAAAAGGGGAGAGAAAAGATGGAAACCGCAACAAACGTGAACCCACCGCGCAAAAGCAGTAAAAAAGTATGGCTGATCGCAGGGGCAGCGGCTGTCGTTGTGCTGGGTGGATTAGGAACCGCCTATGCCAAGTTCGATTTGTTTAAGAGCGCAAAAACGATTTACCTGCAAGCGGAAGCGGAGAGCATGATGAAGTTTTCAAGCGACGCATCCAAAGCTTACGGGGAATACCAAGACTACATGAAGCCATACCTGGAAAAACCAGTTCACTCCACCACTGAGTTGAGTGAAATTGCCCTAGATGCAACGATCCCAGACCCGCAAGCACAAAAAATTCTCGACATGCTGGGCAAAGCGAAGCTCGTAATGCAAAGCAACATCGATGAACAGAAAAATCAGCAATCCGGGAACCTGGAAGTTCACCTACAAGATAAAAAGCTGGCTACTCTTGAATACTTCATGAATGATTCCGTGATGGGCTTCAAACTGCCAGAGTTTTACTCTAAATACGCTTATATGGACCTAAAAGATCGCGATGCACTTAAGGAAAAGCTGGGCGGCGAGGAACTGCCGAAGCGCTTCGTAAGCTATAGCGATTTACATGAAGCGATCAATTTTAACCAAGATGAACTCAAAACGGTCATGACTCCATATGCCTTGCTGTATGCTGACAGCATCAAAGATAGCCAGGTAAGCATCAAGAAAGACGTATCCTTCTCCGAAGAAGGACTCAAGGCAGATGCACGTGAGATCACGATTACTTTTAACGACGCTGAAGGCGCGGCTCTGACGAAGCAAATTGCAGAGAAGGCAAAAGCAGACCAAAAGCTGTTTGACCTGATCTACAGCCGCTACCACAATGTGGCTACACTGATGCTCGATAGCGGCTACAAAGTAGAAGAAATCAGCAAAGAAGAATTCAAGAAAAACTACGAGCAAGCCTTCGATGACATCATCAAGGATACAGAAGATACAGACGCCAAATCAACTGATCAATTGAGAATGGTCGTGCTCGTGGATAGCGATCATCAAATCTTGTCCCGCAAGCTCTTGTTCGATGAGAAAGAGCAAAAAGATCAGCTGGTCTACAGCAGTGTTTCCTACGATAAAGGTGCAGAATCGTACTACCGTTACTCCCTGCACAACCTGTCTGATCAGAAAAATGGCGAAATGTCCTTCACGTACAGAGCGACAGAAGAAAAAGACAAGACAAAGGGCAAGTTCAGCATCCTGGCGAAAGAGACTGACCAGCCAGTTCTGGACCTCGCGACTACTTTTGAGACAACCAAGCAAGACAAGACAAAAACCGGAAAGTATGACTTTGCACTCGTAGTGGCAGACGAATATTCCTCCAACCCTGTTGCTCTGACCGGTAATGTTACCGTGAATGAGACGAAGACGGACAATGGTGTAGATTCTGACGGCACCGTAAAAGTGAACTTCTCGAACCCTACTCCAGATATGCCAAAAGGCTTTAGCTTCAAGCTGAAGTCCAAAGCAGAATTCGGCAAAGCACTGGAAATTCCAGCTATGACTGCTGACAACTCCATCAATTTCGCTACTGTGACTGACCAACAAATGATGGAAGCGCAACAAGAAGTCATGCAAAACGCAGATAAGTTCATGACTGAAAACGCTGAGCTCGTGCAACAGTTCATGATGCCTTAATTGTTTCGTGATAAGAAGAATCCGCTCATAATCGTTACTAGCAAGCTGACATCGGTCCTAAACCGGTGTCAGCTTTTTTGTTCTAATGAAAAAGGACCTCCTGTAGGGAGATCCTTTTTCAATGTCCATTCTTCTTACTGATAACCTTTGATCACGATATACACAATCGCTACATAAAACACGATTCGATCCACAGTCCGATACATCGACTTGGACACCCGAATGCCGAGCCATCCCATTCGCAACGGCCACAATAACTGAATGCGTCCCACCAGCATATCGCTGATTAGATGGGACAATATCCCCCAAAGCGCTGCCATTGCAGCCGGAGAATCACCGAATAGCAGAAATGGAAGGAACAATATTACCCATGAGTGTGTCACTGTACGATGACCGAATCCTTTTTGCAGCATTTTGGATACAGGTCCCATCAAGTTTCCGAGCTTGCTATTTGCTTGATCGATATCAGGTACAAGTGCCATTGTCGCGCCAATGACGCTGCCCTTCCATGAAGGATAGGAGCAGTAGCCTGCGATGGCACCAAGTGCCATATGTGTTTTCCAATTCATTCGCCTTTCACACCGTCTTTCTAGGATAGTCTAATGAGCTTATGTACGGTTGGTGGAATGGCAAACCAATACCATCATACATACGGATGCTACGTCTCCAACAAGGACATAAAGCTCTCCGGATCGAGTCCATCTCCTTCGATCACGATTGCCGTCATTCCGGTTTCACTGCCTGATTCGTGCCCTTCTCCTGTGATCCAGAATGCCGCCTGACCACTCTGGATCGAGATGCGCTCTGTACCTTCGCCACGTACCCAGCCTTCACCGCTCACCACAAGAAAAAGCTGAGGGCAAGGCGCCGGATGATAACCGACAATCCCGCCTGCCTCCAAATGGATACATCCTATCGAAACGGAATCAGGTGTGCGCATGACACGAGAAATCGTCGCATGGACGGAATTATAGCGATCAATCGTTTTGCCTACTTGCTGATCAAATCGGAATCGTTTCATACTTGCCCCTCCGCCTTTTGACGTGTAAGCCCTATCATAGCGCAACTAGTGGTGCTATGACAGACTCATCTGCCACGATTACTGCCGAAACAAAATATTTCCCAGTCTGATTCCTTCGTACCGTGACGTTTAGAATCCGCCCTTCTACCTCTCGGGATTTTGCGAATCTCACTCAGCCAAGCTTTAGCAGCGTGATTTGGTTACCGTCGATTCGGATGTTTGCATTCATATGCTTCGTCGTATAAGTCTGGACTTTATTCTTCTTGCTTTTGAAACGCGGTGCTTCCATTTGTTTTTTGAAAAATCGGGTGAATGTATCTGTGAGGTTTGGGAGGGAGGATTGAAGGACGGTGCTATCTAACCCTTTGCCCGTTTGTTTGTAGGTTTCGTTCCAGCGTGCAAGAAATCGCTTGAACACAAAGCGACTACACCCCAATGTTTTCGAGATGAGTACGGCTTGTTCCTGATTAGGGAAAACTCGAAAATGGAACGCTTTTTTACGGAGCATCGCGATTCACTTCCCCACAGGAGGAGTTTACCACAATAAGAACGTATGTTCTACAGAAATATTGAGAAATTTAACTAAAAAAGCAACAAAGCACTTACTTCCCTGGGCAGAAACACCCCTCAGAATCTTTCAATCGATTCTAAGGGGTGTTTCTTGTGGCGAAGCTTTATACCTTGAAATGACCTATCAGCTTTTCCAAATCATCCGCGAGACTCGCCAGCGATGCAGCCGAGGAGTAGATCTCCTCCATCGAAGCAAGCTGTTCTTCTGTAGCAGAAGAGACTCCCACCGAGTGAGAGACAGCCGATTGCGCTACATTGGCAATCATCTGCATCGATTGTCCGACCTTGCCTGTACTTTCCGTAAGGGTATGTGCAGCAGTCGATACTACTTGAATTTCATTCGTCACGCCCACAACAGCATCGCGAATTTGAGAGAACGCTTCTCCTGCTCTTGCGACGCCTCCCATTCCATCTGATACTTCTTGAGAGCCTTTTTCCATCGTGAGGACCGCTTCATTCGTCTCCATCTGGATCGACGCGACCAGCTGGGAAATTTCTTGTGCCGATGCAGATGCCTGCTCCGCCAGCTTTCGCACTTCATCCGCCACGACAGCAAAGCCTCTGCCATGCTCGCCCGCCCTCGCCGCTTCGATGGCGGCATTCAATGCCAATAGATTTGTCTGACCTGAAATTTGCGTAATGACTTCGACGATTTGACCGATTTGCTCGGAGCGTTTTCCCAAGCCACCTACCAGTGCAGTCAAATTCTCCATCGTTTCTCCGATCCCGTTCATCTGGGAAACCGACTGCTGGATGGTTCGATCCCCCTCTGTCGCCAGCTGTGAGGTACTGGCAGCCGCAGCAGACACGTTTTGCGCACGTGCTGCAATTTTTTCAATTCCTGCTGATATTTCTTCGACTTCCTGCTGACTCTCCTCTACGTTTTGGGATTGCCTGTCCGTTCCTTCCGTCATTTCCTGGACCGTGATGGCGATCTGTTCCGTAGCTAGGCTCGTTTGCTTGGAGCTCGCTGTCAGCTGTTCAGCCGCAGCTGCAACCTGCTGGGCATGCTCGCGAACCTGAGAAATCAACTCTCGTAAATTGGCTAGCATCCGGTTGAATGAGCCTGCCAACTGTCCAATCTCGTCTTTTGAAAAGACGGTCAACTCTTGCGTCAAATCTCCTTTTCCGTCAGCGATATCATAGAGCTGTTTGTTCACCCGATGCAGCGGTGCTACAATCGAGCGAATCAGAAGACCCCCAACCACAATCGCAACGAGAATTCCCACTACATTAAAAAACAACTGAATCATGGCTGAAATTCCTTCGCTCTCCGCCAGCTCCTGTTGATCTACTTTGATTTCATTACGCACCTCTTCAACCAATCCACTCACAACCGAATCCATTTCTTTTCTCGATTGCCGTTCCTGACCGAAATGATGAGAGATGGCTTCTTCACGCAAACCTTTATCCAGTGCCTCTACCACTTTATCGCTTGACTCCAGATAGGAATTATATAGTCTCTTTGCCTCCTCCATTTCTCCAAGATGGTGAGAAGACTCAAGAGAACTGTTCATTTTGGCAAACAGGCTGTCCACCTTTGCTGCCTTTTCCTTCAATTCCATCCGAAATTCTTCATCACCCGTTAACAAGTAGGCGCGTTCGTCATTATTTCGACCCGTCATGATAAACTGCATTTCTCGCAGATCCGTCAATAATTCTTCCTCTTCGATAATTTTTGTGTAAGATGCCTTCATTGCTAACATTTGCACGTACATATACGTACCTGAACCGAACATAACTGCCAATATGACGCCAAAAGCCAGGATGATTTTCGTTCTGATTTTCACAAGGTGAGCCTCCCGTCATCTGCTACTCTTGTTCATACCCAGCTCCTCCTTCCCTCAAACACTTTGATGTGCAAACAAAAAACCGCCAGACAACATCCTGACGGTTCAAACAGACTTTACACGAAACTACTAGATAGATACTAAACGCCGAGCTTCGCGAGCAGTTTATCCTCTGTTATATAGTTGTTTTCTTGTAACATGTTTTCAGGGGGATGGTCGAGCTCCCATGCAATCGTACGTCGCATAGACTCCTCTGCGGTAGCTTGTTCGGTATACCCCAGCTCTCGCCTGATTTTTGCTGAATCCAGCTGAATATGCTGCTTCGATTCGATCTGCGGGACCCACTCATTTGGTAACTCAGTAGAAGGCGCTGTAATCACTTTGCCACTCCAACCGTAAACGCTGCCGATTCGTTCAATCCACTCTCGCATCGACGAGCATTGCTCTTCTGCTACGTGGTAAATCTGATTTTTTGCTCGATCGTCGGTAGCCACCAGACAAATGGCATGCGCGATGTCTTCTACGTAGCCGCGTGCCCACCGCCAAGAAGCAAAGCCTTCTTCGAGCAAAATAAACGGACGCCCGTCACGCATCTGCTGAAGGTACGGATAGACGCGATGCTGGTAATCATGCGGGCCATACACCATCGGCAGGCGCAAAATCGTGCCTGGCAGACTCTGCTGACCCATCACGACTCCCTCCACGAGTACCTTGTCATAATATTCGCGATCTGGTCTGGCCCCGCGGAACGGATAGCGCTTCTCGCAAAGCGGAGACTGCTCCGTAAGCGGCTCGGTCGTAATCGGACCGGATTCGATCTTGTTCACCCGTCCGAACGCCTGATACACGTCACAGCTACTGATCGCCACGACACGACTAGCTATATCCTGAAACGTTTCTATCAGCAGGCGGGCATCTGCTTCTGTGTACGGAAACAGATCAATAACGACATCAGGTGCAAAGGAACGAAAAGTCTCCCGGTATTCACCCAGGAGGGCACGATCTCCCGTAATAGAGACGACACCTTGTGGAAGAGAGGCTGCGCCGAGGGTAAGCCCCCTATTAAATACAGCAACTTCATGACCTGCTTCTGCCAAGCGCTTCACTGCATGTGGACCGATAAAACGCGTTCCCCCCAAAAATAGGATCTTCACCCCGGCACCCCCAGCTCTACAATTTTTCGATCACTTTATCAATCAAACCGTATTCGAGCGCCTCTGCGGCGGTAAGGAAATAGTCACGGTCTGCATCTTTTTCGATTTGCTCGACTGTCTTTCCCGTACGCTCCGCGATGATCGTATACAGCATGTTGCGATGTCGCATAATACGGTCTGCTGCGATCTTGATATCGCTCGCCTGTCCTTGACTGCCTCCCCATGGCTGGTGGAGCATGACTTCTGCATTGGGCAGCGCGTACCGTTTGCCCGGCGCTCCTGCTACAAGAAGCATCGCTCCCATGGACGCTGCCATCCCCGTGCAGATCGTGGACACATCAGGCGCAATGAAACTCATCGTATCAATAATCGCCATCCCTGCGGTGACAGAGCCTCCGGGCGAATTGATATAAAGGTGAATATCTTTTTTCGGGTCCTCTGCTGCCAGGAACAGCAACTGAGCTACGACTGCATTGGCTACCTGATCATCAATGGCACTGCCGAGAAAAATGATGCGATCCTTCAACAACCGGGAGTAAATGTCATAGGACCTCTCTCCATAACTCGTTTGCTCGACTACTACCGGGATGAGATTCATGAAAAACCCTCCTTCGCTTGTTTACGCTCGACTTTTTACGCGGCCATACGCATGCTGGTTGCTTGTGGAACCGCCACTGATTTTTTGTTAAATCCAGATGAAACCTGCGTCACGACTGCCGGATTACTCGCCGGACCCACTGACCATGTCTGAACCGCTGCTTCTCTTTCGACAGCAACTCCATTTCCGTTTCGGGTTGGCATGGCAATGATCTGATCAGAATGTGGCTGGATACGATTTTCCCAAACGATTACGGGTTTGGACTTGTTTGACTCCACAGCTTGTGCCTTCATGCCTCGTCTCCTCCTTGTTTTGGATAAACCGCGAGAACCACCTGATACGTTTCTTGTCCCTTTTCTTTTGGCTGATACTTCGCCACAAGCTGATTCACCAGTTGGACGTATTCCTCTACAAAAGCACTACGCTGTTCCGCACTGGCAAGCTGAATACTCGCATTCAGTGAGGCGCTCGGAACCTCCACCTCCTGATCGGAACGCTCCAGCAAGAGCATGGCATCCCGCTTGATTCGTTCTGCTGTCTGGACCAGATGAGACAACGATCCTTGATCCTTCATTTGCTGAACGGTATCGTTGCCCCAGTTCAGTCCTTCCGAGAGCACATACGTCCGTGCAATCGCCAAATAAAGCACCTCGACGAGATTGCGCACCTGTCGACTCCCTACCCGCCTGACCAATCCGACCTTTTCCAAGGCCTTCAAGTGATAATTGACACGCTGCGGGATTTCATTGATACCACGTGCGACTTCTGCTGCTGAAGCAGGCTCTGCCAAACGGCTTAATATCTCGGCACGGAGCGGGTTCAATAGCGCCATCGCCTGTTCCGGCTTCTCGACTACATATGTTTCCAGTTGTTCGTGCGCCACAATAACACCTCATGACATTAATCATTTACGTAAAAATAGTTTATTACGTTCGTTTTTGTTTGTCAAATGATGGATAAGCCTTTTTTCGACAACGTCAAAAGCCCCGCTATGACCTGCGGAGCTTTGTTTTTCATTCATATTCGGATCGCTCATGGAAAAGAGATGATTTCACCATCCTGCGGAACATGTACGCGACCGGACATCTGTTTTTCCTGCAAGCATTCATTCAATTCCTGGCGACTGAGCAAGCAATGGTTCCACGTCTCCATGTGGGCAACGAAGATATGGCTGTTGGGCGCGGCATTTGCGACATGGACGATATCCTCCTTCGTCATCGTAATCGGGTCTCCCGTCAAGAACCGGGCCGCACCTGCGAAAACGACGATCGCATCTGGACAATATGCTGCAACAGCCTGCTCCATTTCCTCACACCAGATCGTATCCCCCGCCACATACAGCGTCAGCTCGCCAGCTTGCTTCAAGACAAAGCCAGATACTGGCCCCATCTGCTGTCCGATTTCCCCTGTTCCGTGTTGACCACCTGTCCGATGCAAGTGAACCCCTTGCCATGTATACTCCTCTTCGATGGCAATGACTTGTTCGAAGCCATGCTGCATCAGCTTATCCAGATCCGGTGGCTGGCAAAATACAGGCAAATGCTTCGGGAGAAGGCGTATGGCCGCTTCATCGAGATGATCGAAATGGGTATGCGTCACCAAGAGGGCGTCCACGCCAGCGAGTACCTCCTCCACGGATATGGGCAATTCTACTCCTGGATTCGGGCGCTGATTCGGCGTATTTGGTACTGCTGGCATTTCTCCTTTGGAGCTAAACATCGGGTCAATCAAAAATGTAAGCCCTGCATATTCCACACGCAAGGTAGCATGTCGTACAAGCTGAATCTGCATGTCATTTCTTCCTTTCCTCGTTATCGTTATAATGGATGTACATTTATTGTATAAGGTCGTGAACGGTTGCCGCGAAACGATTGCTGGCTACCGACTTTCGCCGTGAAAGGAGATACACATGCTAGACCCAATCGATCTCTCCATCCTTGCCTTGCTACGCAAAAACAGCCGATTGCAGTGGAAGGACATTGGCGAACAGGTCCATCTAAGCGGTCAAGCCGTCGGCAACCGCATTAGACGAATGGAGGAGCAAGGCATTATTCAAGGCTATACAACGCTCATTGATGAAGCCAAAATCGCCCCAGTCCTCACTGCTCTGGTTACCATGTTCATGACCACTACTGATCATTCTCTCTTCACTGGTTTTATCAAAAGTCGCAGCGAGATCGTCGAGGCGCACCGCATCAGCGGAGAAGGCTGCTATACCATGGTCGTACATGTCCCAGATCAAGAGGCTCTCAATCATTTTTTAGATGCCCTGCTTCCTTTTGGGAACTACCGTGTCAACCTATCGATTAACAAATTGAAATAATTGGAGATTTGGCAATGTATCCGTTCTCATGATTTTTCAGGGTTGCACGATATTGTGAACAAAAGTAGAATGATGAATACGAAGGGAGGAGAGTCGCCATGGAAGATATGCTATTACTGCTGTTTTCGCTGGAGGATTTCTTCGCCTTGGTCGCGCTTTTTGTAGGATGCTTCACTTCTGCTTTTTGTCTCAGACAGTGTTACCTGCAAAACCGGGCTCTACATCAGAACGTCACAGATACGTACCGACCTTCCATTAACACGTTGTTGGTTGAGACTTATCCTATGGCGGCAAGGCAACCGCAGCGCCTTCGCTTATTCAGGCGCATACAGCATACAGACGGCGAAATGGATACATATGGTTCCTTTGTTTTGGATCGCGTAGCGTAACGAATATCCAAAAGGAGGTTGATCATATGATCGCCAAATATATCGGAGAAGCTTTGTTGTTTGTTGTGGGTCTGCCTATTTTCGCTTATCAAACATTCGAAGGAATGCACGCATTGGCAGATATCTTCGCACAAATGTCCGATTTCACCAATTTCAAATAAGCTTGACGCATATAAAAGCCTGACCGCTTCTTTTGACGGTCAGGCTTTCTTTACTCTGCTTGGATGCGGTCTCCTCTTGTTGTCGGCTGTGAGATCACAAGAAACTCCACATCCTCTGCTCCCTCGTTTTTCATCTGGTGTTTGACTCCTGGAGGCACTTCTACCCCTTCCTGCCTGCCCAACACATGACGAACGCCATCCACTTCCAGCATAGCCTGTCCTGATAGCACGAAGAAAAACTGACGCGACCGCTCGTGATAATGGCGCACTTCTGCGGTATTTCCGGGCATCCGCTCATGAATGACGCTGAGCTCTTGGCCTTTGACCAGATGCCAGCCATCGCATTGATCGCCCCAATGATAATGCTCTGCATTCTCTTTGCTGATTTTCGCCATGTCTGCTCCTCCTCCGGTTTTTTGCTCTATCTTCACACGCTGAGGAGCATTTGTCACCAAGTGTTTACTTTTTCTGCCCAGTATGTTAAAATATTTGTGTATTGTAAGTGAATATTTGATTCGTTACTGGAGGAGCCTGTCATCATAGGGTTCTTTTTGTCTTTTTTAGCCGACAAAAAGAAAGCTGTGATCGCGGGCTCTTTTTTATTTCGTAAAAGGGGGAAACCACATGCTTATTTTTCAGCTAGCTGTCATTTTGATCGCCTCCAAAATCGCTGGTGACATCAGCGTGCGGCTGGGACAGCCATCCGTTTTGGGGAAACTGCTCATCGGTATCGTTTTAGGTCCTACCGTTCTCGGGCTGGTCACAGACACAGAAATCCTCAAGGAAATTAGCCAAATCGGGGTTATCCTGCTCATGTTTATCGCGGGCTTGGAGACCGATATTGATGAGTTCAAACGCACCGCCAAGTCTTCAACAAGCGTAGGTGTCGCAGGGATTGTTATACCACTTGCACTCGGTTATGGTGCCGGGATTGCGATTGGTCTCTCCAACATCGAATCGATCTTCCTTGGCCTGTTGCTCTCTGCTACCAGTGTGAGTATTTCCGTACAAACGTTGAAGGAATTGGGCAAGCTAAAATCAAGAGAAGGCGCAACAATCATGGGAGCCGCTGTCATTGATGACGTTTTGGTTATCCTGGCACTCGCTTTCTTGATGAGCTTTGCAGGCGGCGACGTAAATCTCGGCATGGTGGTATTGAAAAAGGTCGCGTTTTTTGCCATCGTCATCGTTCTTTCCTGGAAGGTTGTCCCTTGGGTTTTGAAAAAATTCGCTCCGTTGCAGGTTACAGAATCGGTCATTTCCGCAGCACTCATTATCTGTTTCCTGTTCGCTTATTTTGCTGAATATACAGGGGTTGCCGCTATTATCGGTTCCTACATCGCCGGTGTTGCCATCAGCTTGACCAATTACAAGCAAGAAGTAACGCACAAGGTCGAGACTATCAGCTATGCGGTGTTCGTGCCAGTCTTCTTCACCTCGATCGGAGTAACGGCACAGTTCTCTGGCATCTTGGAAAACCTCGGACTGATTGTTCTCCTGAGCGTCATCGCGGTTGTTTCCAAGCTCATCGGTGGTGCTTTTGGTGCAAAAATCACAGGCTTCCCGTGGAAAAACTCGATGGCCATTGGTGCTGCGATGGTATCCCGTGGGGAAGTGGCCCTCATTATCGCCGCAATTGGCCTGGAGAGCAATTTGCTCACACAAGACATGTTTGCCGTCCTGATTGTCGTCGTACTCTTAACCACCATCGTCACTCCACCAATGATGAAATGGTTCTTCTCGAAAACGGCACAGCCAGAAGAAATGGCATTGAAAAAGAACGCCTAACACAACCTAGACTGTTTCTCGCCATAGACGCGGGGGACAGTCTTTTTTATCATGGTAAAAATACCCTCTTTTCTGATAGGAGGAACACCGTCATGAAAATTGTAATCGCTCCGGACTCTTTTAAAGGTAGCCTAACTGCCAAACAAGTAGGCGAAGCCATTCGCTCAGGGATTCAACGCGTACTCCCGCAAAGTGAGCTCATCGTGAAACCGATGGCTGACGGCGGCGAAGGTACCATGCAGTGCCTGGTCGATGCCACAGATGGCAGAATACTGACCGCCACGGTAAAAAACCCGCTCGGACAGGACATTTCTGCTGAATTCGGCATTTTGGGTGACGGTGTAACCTGTGTAATCGAAATGGCTGCTGCCTCTGGTCTTTACTTAATTTCTGCCATAGATCGCAACCCGCTTGTCACGACGACCTATGGCTTTGGTCAGTTGATTACGGCCGGACTGGATCAAGGGTGCCGCAAGTTCATTCTTGGATTGGGTGGCAGTGCTACCAATGACGGAGGCGCTGGCATGCTCCAAGCTCTCGGATATGTGCTTCTCGATCAAGACGATCAGCCACTCTCTTTTGGGGGTAGTGAATTATCACGACTGAGCCGTATTGATACCAGTCAGGTAGATAAGCGGCTGGCTGACTGTCACTTCGTCATCGCGTGTGATGTTACCAATCCTTTTGTTGGACCCAATGGTGCTTCTCACGTTTTCGGCCCACAAAAAGGAGCCACACCGGAAATGGTGCTGCAATTGGATGATCATTTGCGCCATTTCGCTGACTTGATCGAAAAGACCCGCGGCATCTCCATTCACGATTTGCCTGGGACAGGTGCTGCGGGTGGTGTCGCTGGTGCCCTTCTCGCTTTTCTAAATGGTCAGTTGCGTTCCGGAATTGAGATTGTGATCGAGACGACCGGACTCGCGGAAGCCATGGACAAAGCCAATCTTGTGATCACAGGTGAGGGACAAGTCGACTTCCAGACGGCCCAAGGAAAGACGCCATGTGGAGTTGCCCAAGCCGCACAACGATACGGCATTCCCGTCATCGTCCTCGCTGGTTCCATTGGAAATGGCATCGACACCCTTTATGAAAAAGGCGTTTCTGCCGTTGTCAGCATCACCAACAAACCGATGACGCTGGATCAATCGATGCGCGAAGCTGCCTCGCTCTTGGAGCAGACAGCCGAGCAGGTTATGCGGATTGCTACGATCCCGCTCCAGCATTGAGTTAACCGTAAATGAGTGCATCGACAAGCCTTTGATAGCCGATATCGGAAAAGAAATCGAAAGTGGCTTCGGCGAAGTCATCACTCTCATCAAGATTTTGGAAAACTCCGGTACTGGTGATGCTTTGGGTGTCATCATCAAAGTAACTCCAATCGCGGACGATGCCAGATGGTTGCAGGATGGCATCACAGCATGGATTACTTCCCACGTCATTATCTCCACCATTGTCAGGCTCCTCTTCCATTCGCGCGGGCTGGACGCCATGCTCGGTACCGTGCCATTCGTGCAAATCTTGACGTTCATGGCAATCGGCAGCGATAAAAGCTTTTTCAGATTCATATATCTGGTTGAGTCTATCGGCTGTTGCACGCCAACTAAATTTCTCCAAGGCAATTTCACGAGCTTCTTGCTTCATTTTCAAATACAGGGGCTTATTCATGATCAGCGAACAGATCGCATCGGCGAAGGCTTGCGGATTTTTATATTGTTTGATCAGCAATCCAGAACGACCGTGCTGAATCACTTCTTTTATGCCCCCGTTTTTCGAGGCAACGACTGGCAATCCGGAAGACATCGCTTCGACGTTAACAAGTCCGAACGATTCATGCTTTTGCGAAGGACAAATGAACAAATCAGCTTTTCTAAAAACGCGATGGATATGACAATGGGGGATCGTACCTAGAAATTCGGCATGTATGCCAAATTTACGAGAGAGCGACTGCAATTGCCTTGCATATTTGCTTGTTGGTGATCCTCCTGCAATCATTACTTTGACAGGTTGGGCTACCTGTTTATTCACGAGCTTAACTGCTTGAAGCAATACAGGAACGCCTTTGCGTGGAATAAGCCTGCCTGCGAACAATATGGTGAAGGCACGGGGATCAGAGGTTTTTTGAATAGGGGAAAAGCGAGATGTATCAACGCCAAGCCATGCAACCCGGATTTTTCTCGACATACTAGGAAAACGAGCAGAAAGCCGACTTTCAAGCGAGGAACTGTTGGTGATAATCAAGTCTGCTTTTCGTAATCCGGCCAAGGTCTCTGCCCGGCTGGTATGGGGAAAGTTGACAAATGTCAGCGAGTGAAGATACAAGGACACAGTAGCTTTCGGAAACATCGATTTAATCTGACTGACGAACTCCGGACGGTTATCAATTTGTAAAACGTCAAATCGGCGTTTTTTCAGGATTTTTTTCACATGGGTCAAATATTTCGCAGGACTGCCGGTAGGAACGCGATATATGTGCACTCCATCGATAACAGAATACTTCGGATAACGAGAATGCGCTCTGCTGATGATCGAGACCGAGTGCCACTTACTCAATTCTTTGGCGATCGCCAGAATCGTAATTTCGACGGACCCCCCAAGAATGGGGGGGACGGGAATTTGCTCAGGGGCGATGATCACGATTTTCATACCGAACCCTCTCCTGTTTAAGAGCTAGGACTTGCAGCGAATTCTTTATTCGATAGACACACGTACATTTTATGTTTTGGTGATAAGAAGGTGTTGGGCACGGTGCCTATGGTCTTCAGACATTTTTTGAAATCACTTAGTTTCCCTATGAAGGGTATAGCGTTTTAGTCGCGGGGAGTATTTTTTCAGTTCCAATCGCTCGGGATGATTCCGCTTGTTTTTGGATGTGATATAGTTGCGATCTCCTGTTTCAGTGCATTGCAGGGTAACGTTCACGCGCATGGATGTTAGCCTCCTCTTTTTTGGTTACAATGTCGTCTCGATTACAGCATCTGCTGTCGGGAGTGGATCTGGTAGCATACTCCAGTCTGCCTCGTATTCCTCATCGTTCAGGAGACATGCATCGAGATGCTTCACGATTTGCTCCTGGTTCAGATCGATCCCGATAAAGACGAGCTCTGTTGTTCGATCTCCATGTACGGGATGCCATGTTTGCTGCCAATCCGGCTCCTCTACCAGAATGGCTTGTTGCTCTTCTGTCGATAATGCTGCTGTCCAATAACCAGCTGTTCCGATTTCGATGGATGGCCCCGCCTGACTGAGCGACATCGCCACGTCATTTCGTGTCGCCAACCAGAAAAATCCTTTAGCACGCACGACCTCCTCTGGCCAATCCTCCAACCACTTTTCAAAACGAGCTGGATGAAACGGCCTGCGACCGCGATAAACGAAGGAGGAAATTCCGTACTCGTCCGTCTCAGGTGTATGCACTTCCTTTTGCAGCTCAGCAATCCAACCCGCTGATTGACTGGCAGTCTCGAAGTCGAACAGATGGGTATTCAAAATTTCTCGCGGGTCTACCTGCCCACGAACAGCTCGGATGAAGCGAGCATTTGGCTGTAGCTTGCGCAGAACGGCTTCCAGCTGTATCAAATCGTCTGGAGCGACACGATCGCATTTGTTCAGAATCAACACATCACAGAATTCAATCTGGTCGATCAAAAGATCCGCGACCTCACGGGTATCCTCTTCGCCAACTGCCTGCCCTCTGTCCAAAAGGTTTTCCCCGGACGAAAAGTCATGCCAGAAGCGGTATGCATCCACTACGGTCACCATCGTGTCCAAACGGCACAGCGACGATAAATTGATGCCATTTTCTTCGTCTACGTATGTGAAAGTCTGGGCAACAGGAACCGGCTCGCCTACTCCCGTCGATTCAATCAGTATGTAGTCATACCGTCCTTCCAAAGCCAGACGCTCTACCTCCGCCAGCAAATCCTCTCGCAAGGTGCAGCAAATGCAGCCATTCGACAGCTCCACGACCTTTTCGTCCACGCGTGAAAGACCACTGCCCGAGAGAATAAGAGAGGCGTCTACGTTTACTTCGCTCAAGTCGTTAACGATTACGGCGACTCGTAGCCCGTCCCGATTGTTCAGGACATGGTTCAGTAGCGTCGTTTTGCCCGCTCCCAAGTACCCGCTTAAGACTGTGACAGGGATTTTATTTTCGTTCATGTTCATGCTAGGTTCTCCTTTTCAACTTTTACAAAACGTAATAATTACGATTTGTTAGCTATCATAACGCACCAAAATATCTGGAGTCAATACAAAACGTAATTATTACGATTTAAAAAACCGAAGAAAAACCCTTTCTCTTTTCGTAATAACCTTTTCACAAATAATCCCGCACCTTTTCATTCAAGATGGCATAATGCCTGCAAATTAGTATTAAAAAAATCAGCCAGATTTCACTCTGACTGATTTTCTCCACGCCTACTCCACTATTGTTTTTTCGCCTTATTCATCCCAATAGCTTCGCCATAAGCCCCAATGACTGGCTGGTACGCCTGACGATCATTTAATTTCCCCTGCTCGACGACTGGCTGCGGGCGATTTTCTTTCCACGTAAGCTGACTGTACACATGACCTGTCGCAGTCGGCATTGTGACGAGAATATCTTTTACCTGATCAGCATTGCCATCCGTGATAGCAAGCTTTGGAAGAATACCGCTGTCGCGTTTCCCTACAGAGATAAACGTCTGCTGATTATCCTTCCCTTCGCGAACCACGACGCGCAGGTTATGGGCCGTCTGATTCATCGATACGCCCATTTTATCGCCTACAAGCAAAATAAGATCCTTGATATTGTCTCCGGTCACGTCTGCATACTTCGTATCAAGGACAAAGGTACTATCGCTGTCCATACTGAAGCCACTATTGATCGTCACATCTGGTGACGGCATATTGTCCCAGTCTGCTTTTTGAACCGTTACCTGTAAAAGCTGCGGCTGTTTATTGACGATGTTCCACACACTGGTTGCCACTGCAAGCCGATCCTCCGTATTCAGCCCATGCAAGGTTTGCTTGCCCATGTAACGCAGGTTGCCTTTCGCATCCCGGAATGGTACCAGCTCCACCAGCTTTTGCGTATATCCATTGGTTTCCTTTTGCAGCTTTCCATTGGCATGATAAATTCCTTGTTTCACGTACGTAGCCTTATTGTCCGATATATCTACTGTGCTCGTCGCTTTTGTTTTTGTATTCGTTACTTTTGCCACAAAGCCATCGACAAATTGTATGGTGAATGGGATGTTTTGCTCTGGTTGTAATAAGACTACCTGCGCGTACGCTTGAGATTGAGTGCCGCTCGCTTGAACCGAGTCAGCCCCAACGCCCGAAGCCATGAGAACCGCGCCGCTGCAAAGAATTGCCGCCATCGTTTTGTGCCATGCTTTCATCCTTTTCTCCTCCTTCGTATAGATAACATCCAACTCCTATCCTACATTTTTAAACGAATTTGTTAGGTCAATTGTTGCTAGTATAATATGCCCTGTTCTCTCGCACTTTTTTCCTGTATAAGGAAGCTTAGAACACGTTCGCTTGTTCTTGAAAAGCTCGAAAACGGGTTTTTTTACCGTTTTGCAACAATTTTGTGGGATGGGCAAGCTACAATATAGTCAAATGGATGCAGCAACAGAAAGGAACATTTGAAATGAAAAAGGCTTGGCTCGTAACGACAGCACTCTGCGCCTCGCTTCTTAGCGGTTGCGGACTCACAGATACACCCAATGAATTGATGCGCGCCCCATCAGCAGACGGCGATCAAAAATCGATCAATCAGGCCGTCATGCAATTTTTGCCGGCTGGGTCACAATTATCTGTTCCTCTTCATCCCGCAGAAGCCAGTGCCGTCTCCCTACAGGATCTAAACGGGGATGGGGTTGCAGAGGTCGTCGCTTTTTACAAAACCGAAAAAACCGATTACGAAATCGGTGTGCTTGTGCTTACCCAAAAACAAGGAAACTGGGAAAAGCTCTCCTCCTTTACTGGTGTCGGCAGCGAATTGGATTATGTCTCCTTTCAAGATCTCACTGGGGACAACATTCCGGAAATGCTGATTGGAATGGGAGGCGGCGAAGATTTAAACAAGGAGCTCTCCGTTTATTCGCTAGCGAATAATATGACTCAGGAATTGATGAAGCAGCCCTATACGATTATGGCAGTAGGCGATTTGACAGGAGATGATCACGCGGATCTCGCTCTCGTTGTTCTCGATAAAAATAACTTCACATCCAAAGCCGAGCTGTATGGGGCGGGGAACGGCACAATCGCAAAAAAGACGGAGCTAGCCCTTGACGGATATGTGAATGGTTACTATCAGGCTATCATCGGAAAAGCATCACCAACCCGAAACGGACTATTTATTGATGCTGGATTAGGGGCTCACTCTGCTTCCACTGAACTACTCCTCTGGGACAATGGACAACTGTCCAACCCTTTGGCAAAAATAGAAGGAGAGATGGACCTGACCTTCAAGCCGTATTCTTTGGAAAGTGAAGATATCAACGGTGATGGCATCATCGAGATCGGTACGAAGATACAACCCGCTGGGACAGAGGATTTAGCCATGGCAGAAATCCCTTGGGTCTCCTCCTACTTCCAATGGGACGGGAAAACGGGCTTGAAACATATCGAAGATCATTATCAAAATTACACACAAAGCTTTGACCTCAAGATTCCGGCAAAATGGGGCGAAAAATACACCATCTCCATCAACCATGATACGAATCCACTTCTAGTCCGATTCCATTATTACGGTGCGAATGGAAAAAATAAGGCAGAATTACTAACGCTGCAAAGCATTCCACAAAACGAATGGATCAAATTTGAAAGCGGATTGAAGCAAAAGCAAGTTCCCTACATTTTGCTGAAGGAAGAGGGAAAACAAGTTTTGATCGCCATTTTACCGCAAACGACACCTACCCTTGGAAAAGCTGCTCTCGCAGAATATCGATCGATGCAGCTTACCGCAGAGGAGGTTCGTCAGCTCTACAAACCGATGACGAACCGGGAATAAAGTGAAATAGTAAATCCTTATCAAGGAGATTTGCCCTATGAAGGTTCTATTACTGGAAGATGAGAAATCCATCCGAGATTTTGTGCGCATCAATCTCAAGCGCGAGGGCTATGAGGTAATCGAGGCTGGGACCGGAGAAGAGGCACTTGATCTCGCAGATCAACAATCGGACATCGTCATTGCGATTCTCGACGTCATGCTCCCCGGCATTGATGGCTTCGAAGTATGCGGGCAGCTGCGAAAAAAATATCCGCGCCTCGGGATCATTATGTTGACGGCTAAAAGCCAGGAGCTGGACAAAGTCATGGGTCTCGAATTCGGAGCAGACGATTACGTCTCTAAACCGTTTAGCCCTGCGGAACTGTTGGCCCGTGTCAAAGCGTTGCACCGCAGATTGACACCCATTCCTGAGGCTGAGGACAAAAATGAAATTAACATTGCCCCCTTCACGCTGTTGCTCGATGAACGCAAGCTGATTCGGGCGGAACAAGAAATTGACCTCACGCCAAAAGAATTTGCCATCATCAAATTACTCGCTGAAAATGCGAACAAAGCCATCAGTCGGGACGAGATTTTGACAGCAGTTTGGGGTCAATTTTTCGTCGGTGACTTAAAAATCGTTGATGTGAATATTCGCCGAATCCGGCAAAAAATCGAGGACGATCCGGCTCATCCAGCTTTCCTGGAGACAGTCTGGGGATATGGCTACCTGTGGCGAAAGGACGTCCCCGATGAAAGGCATTAAGAGTAGGCTGGTTCTTCATTTCGGCCTGATCCTTCTTCTGATCGTGCTGCTCTTGGAAGGACTGTTTTATTGGGCCGTTCATACGTATTACATTGGGACTGCGACCGAAGCATTAGTGACCCGCAGCACGACCTTCACCAATTTTATTAACAAGTACGCCACTGGCTATCGGTTAAAAGACAAAGCACGCTACATTTTGGAAAATGTTTCGAATCAGGAATACGCCAAAATTGAGGTCTTGGACCCAGGAGGAAAAGTCATTCTCAACTCCTACGGCTTTCAGACCAGCGAGATCATCAATACTCCTGACGTCATGGATGCCCTCAAGGGACAAAGTGGTTTGTACATCGGGAAAAGTCCGCAGTCGCGGGAGCGTGTCATCGCAGTGGCCAATCCACTTACGTACAGTGGAGAATTTGTAGGCGTTCTGCGGTACACGATCTCCGCTGAACCGCTCTATCAAGCAGTAAATCGCATTGCCTTGTACGGGGCTGGCGTTGGGACAGGCGTAGTCGTCCTCGCTTTTGCGCTCAGCCTACTCATGGCAAAACGAATCGTCGACCCTATCGAAGATTTAACGAATGCGGCGAAACAAATGGCGGAAGGAAATTTCGCTGTCCGCGCGCCAAAACGATTCGATGATGAGGTAGGAACCCTCGCGGATACTTTCAATTACATGGCAGCGGAGATTGGGAAAAACGAAAAGCTGAAAAATGACTTCATCTCCTCTGTCTCCCATGAGCTGCGTACCCCACTTACATCGATTAAGGGGTGGGGCGAAACACTCATTTCGGGCGGTCTGGAAGAGCCTGAAGAGACGATGCTCGGTCTGGAGGTCATCTCCAAGGAGACAGATCGTTTAATCGGGCTCGTCGAGGAATTGCTCGATTTCTCGAAGTTTCAATCCGGTGAGATGAAATTGTCTCGCGAACGCATGGATGTCCGGGATCTTCTCCATGATTTGCATCTTCAATTTTCAGTACGTGCCAACTCGAAACAAATTGAGTTGAAGCTGGAGACTCCCCCTACCCCACTCATGGTTATGGGAGACCCGAATAGACTCAAGCAAGTATTTGTGAATCTACTGGACAACGCGTTGAAATTCACGCCACAAAACGGCTCGATCGTCATCGCAGCTTCCTTGTCAGGCGATAGGCTCCTTGTCACCGTCACGGATACTGGCGAAGGCATTAACCCGGAAGACCTGCCGCATGTCACAGAAAAGTTTTTCAAGGGACGCTCCAAGCTCTCCGGCAGTGGTCTGGGATTGGCGATCTGCAAAGAGATCATTCAACTCCATGCCGGGCGGTTTTCAGTTAGCAGCGCCCTTGGTCAAGGAACATCGATTATGGTGGATTTACCGTTGTTGGCGAATCAATAAGGCAGGAAGAGCGAATAGCACTCCTGGAGAAGATATTACAAAAAAACTCACCCTTGCCACATTGATATGAGGCGTGGATGAGTTTTTTGCTGTAAGAACACGATATTAGAAGCTGTTTTGAATGACCAATTCATCCAAACCAAAACGGGAAGTCGAATAGGCTTGCACGCTTGCTTTCCCCAAAGTCAGCATGAGTGTTGGCAAATAGCGGGTTGGGATGTTCAGCTCTTTAATGAGCGCATCACGGTTGTAGCCACCCATTGGGCATGTGTCGTATCCTTTTGCTTTTGCCGCCAGCATGAGTTGCATCGCTGCATAGGACGAATTACGAATTGCTTCATCACGAGCGATTTCCGGGTTGTTATTGTAAGCCCCTTCGATTTGCGCGATCATGGTCTCACGCACTTGCTCTGTAACGTATCCATTTGCCAATGCTTCATCATAAACTGGGCGAGCAGACTTATAAGCCTCCAGATCGCCGAGAATGATGATGGTAGCGTAAGCATCCACTACCTGCTGCTGATTGTATGCGATTGGGAGCAGTTTTTCTTTGATAGCAGGATCGGTCACGACGAGAAAACGCCAATGCTGCAAATTCCAGGACGATGGCGCACTTGCTGCAAGACGCAGGATTTCGTTCAGCTCGCCTTGTGGAATTTTTTCATTCGGATCGTATTTACGCACGCTGTGACGGGCTTCCATTACCTGTTCAGCGGTAATTTTCAGTTCTGTATTCATAGTTGAATCTCCTCCATACTGTATAGTACGCTGTTAAAAAGATACTACTTACTTTATTATCGTTACAAACATTTTGCAATTACTTTTTGCATTTCGCTTCATACCCTATTGTTTGGAGGCACTCTCGATGAAATACACGGATAACATTGTCATCGTCACTGGCGGTGGCCAAGGCATCGGACGGGCTGTCGCCACCATGTATGCTGCCGAAGGAGCACATGTCGTCATCGCCGAATACAATCGCGCAGCGGGAGAAGAAACTACCTCGCTAATCAACACGACAGAAGCTGTGAAAGGTACAGCACACTTCGAGCAACATCGACGTCAGCGTGCCAGCGCAGATCGAACAATTGATGAGAACCGTCGATGAACGCTGGGGGCGACTCGATGTTTTGATCAACAACGCGGGCTTGTCCGTATGGGAATCTCCCTATGAACTGACCGTCGAAGCGTGGGACCATATCTTGAACACGAATTTGCGCAGTGTCTTTCTCGCATCGAGAGAAGCAGCCAAAATCATGCGTCGCCATGGTGGAGGCGCTATCCTTAATCTTTGTTCGACGCGGGCGCACATGTCCGAGCCACACTCGGAAGCATACGCAGCTTCCAAAGGAGGCATTTTATCCTTAACACATGCGCTTGGTGTCTCACTCGGCCCCGATGGGATTCGTGTCAACGCGATCTCTCCCGGCTGGATTGAACACCGCGATTATGCCGCTCTTCGTCCCGGGGATCATGCCCAGCATCCGGCAGGTCGCGTAGGTACACCCGATGATATTGCCCGTGCGTGTCTATTTTTGACGCAAAAGGACAATGATTTCATTACAGGTACTGAGCTGATTGTAGATGGCGGTATGACCCGCAAAATGATATACGAGCCATAAGCTAAACCAATGTCCTCCCTCTTGAATATGTTGTGTTAACAAGAGAAAAAGGAGGAGTTGTATGCCATTTGAAGAGGAAGACCTCAGAATTCTCGCCCTATGGCTTTTGGCAATCGGGTATCTGATTCTTGCCTTTACCGAATTGGCAGCGCTAGATTTTTTTTAAAAAAAGGAGAGCCGCTCGCTTCCAAACGGAATGAGCGGCTTTTTTCATACCTATCGTCTTACCAAGTCACAAAAGGCGGCGAGCCTGGTGCCTGGTGCTGAATTTGTTGCAAAATCGGATAACCGTAGGCGAGAATTATCAGGAAGGCAACGAGTCCAATCCATACAGGCCAGCGCTCCAAAATCTTTGGAACCTCTTGCGTTGTCTCTGTCTCGGCAATCGGATATTCTGTATTTCCCTTTGGTGCGTAGAAAGTCAGATACAGCAAGATGGCGATCAAGAGAATCGCGGATACGAACAGCAGTCCGCCACCAAACGCCATTACACGTTGATAATCCATCCAGCCCAAAGCTAACGGGTGGTCCATATACGTCGTGTAATCTGTGCGGCGCGGAGCCCCTTGCAAACCCATTGCGTGCATGGCGAGCGACATCAAGAACATTCCTACTGCCCAGAATACCGTTTGTACCATTCCCATGCGATTCGCAGTCTTGGTCAACTGACGTCCAGTCAATGCAGGTATCAGCCAAAAGCTGACGCCGAAGAAAGTGAGCGCCACCGCAGCTCCTACGGTGATGTGGAAGTGACCCGTAACCCAAATCGTATTGTGTACGACCGCGTTAATCTGGTTACTTGCGTTAATAATTCCCCCAGCTCCGCCAGGAATGAAGAACAGCATCCCAACAAATGGGGCGAAGAAGCGTACATCTGTCCACGGCAGTTTTTTCAACCATCCGAAAAGACCAACCCCACCTTTTTTACGTCCGGTCGTTTCAAAAACCGCAAACATCGAGAAGGCTGTCATCAACGACGGGATAACGACGATCAGCGTCAATGTCACGTGTATCATTTTCCATGCTGGCGAAATTCCTGGCTCCATCAATTGATGGTGGAACCCGACTGGGATGGAGAACAAGAGCAAGCAGAGAAAGGCAAGTCGACTGAGCGAATCACTGAAGACGTGACCCCCAATGATTCTTGGTAAGCATACATACCACGCCATATAAGCAGGCAGTAGCCAGAAATAAACGAGTGGATGACCGAAAAACCAGAACAGCGTACGGCTGAGCATGACGTTAATCGTTGGAACCAGCCCGAGTGACCACGGGATAAGTTGGAACAGAACCTCAACCGCTACAGGAATTGTCGCTGTAATCCACAAGACATAGGTAGTCACACCCATGAAGACGAACAACGGGGACATTTTCCCTTTATTTTCGCGTTTCCATTTGCGATAGCTGGCAAAAACCCCGAATCCCGCTAGCCAGCTACCTACTACGAGCAAGGCAGAACCAATGTAAAAGTACGGAGATGCTTTCAGTGGTGCGTAGAACGTATAAAGGACAGAGGCTTCATTCAACAAAATGGTGACAACAGCCATCAATGTCCCTACCGTCATGAGAATCCAGCCGGCCCATCCAAATTTCAGAGCGGCTCCGTGCAAGGAACCACCTGTCGTGCGGGCGACTCCTGAGAAAATAAATCCGACGATGAAGTACGTGGTAAAAATAAGTGCCATCAACACGCCATGGGCGGTCAAAATTTGATAGTAATTTGTCCAGCTCGGCAGTTCCATGATTCCACCACGAACCATGCCCTGTACCATCCCTGCCACAGCCGCCAATCCGAATGCAATATAAGCTACCCACACATAGGCCAAACTAAGCCTTGCCGCAGAACGCTGAACCGGAACATGGGGGACTGTATCGTCGATCTTCCGTGCGATTACCATAGGATTCACCTACCTTTATTTCACAATAATCGTGGTCGCCATAACCTGATGACCTGCGCCACAGTATTCGTTACAAAGGATCAAATACTCGCCTGGCTCGTCAAACGTGTGTGTCGCCGAGCTGATGTGTCCAGGCAGAACCATGAAGTTAATGTTGGTCTCTGGAATCTGGAATCCGTGAATAACGTCTGGACTCGTGACGTGGAAATTCACCGTTGCGCCAACTGGTATTTCCATCTTGGTTGGAGCGAAGCCGAACGCAAATGCTGTCATGTAAGCGTCGTATTCGTTGTCTCCTACCTGTTTCAAGCCTGGTTTATCAAAAGGAGGCGTCTCCGTAACCTTCTCCGGATCAATCATTTCCATATTACTTGGCGGAGCCATCCCCATGGCAAACGCATTGACGCACAACAATACAATAAATAAGGCCAAACCGCCTGCGCCAAGCATCAACCAGATTTTTTCATATCGATGCAAATGCATAAGTACCCTCCTTTACTTCCTTATTACGCCCTATCCAGGAAAAGCCCGAATACACCCAACCAACCGACTAGAATGATACCTCCGACGATCAGAACCGCGACAAACGTTCCCTTCAAGTCTTCCTGGTTCGTTTGTAGCTTGTTGGATTTTGATTTCTTGCCTTTCTCCGCCTTGTCAACTTGCGTCTCCATCGCGCTCTTCTCCTTTCCTACGTGCCTCATGGGCGCGGTGTAGTTTTCACGCCTTCATTCTACCCCTGGAACCCCTTGGAAGTAATTCGGGGAAATCCCCTAAAATGTTCCGGGAAACCCCTGATTTCGACCTTTTTATGACCGTTTTTGGTCACAAGTTCGACACAAAAAAAGACGACCCCTTATTGGGATCGTCCACTAAAAATATCTTCTATAAAAGCTAGTACCTTTCACAGAACAGTAGTAAAATTAAGATAAGTACATAGACACGGCTCTCAAGGGTGGTCGGCTCATCTCCCATGTCGGAAACGGAAGGGGGGTGAGATTATGGCAATTACTAGCGAAATGTTTACACTCATGCTCCAATTTGGCAGCTTCATCGTTGCCCTTCTTGGACTTATTGTAGCAATCGTTGTTGCCCTGACCAAAAAAAATGACCGCTCTTGAGCTAGCAGGCCTGAGCGGTCATCCCCGTTTTAAATTCTGCTGAGCCGATCCCCCTTACAGGGTACCGTCTACTGTACGATAGATCAGAGTGTTCCAGCACTCTGGTCTATTTATTTTAGCCTTAAATTCTTAGCTTTATCATAACATATGGTTTTGCTGTTGACTATATACAACAGATTGTACTCTACTCAAAATCAAGCCAGCCCTTCTTAATCGCATACCGCACCAAATCAGGCCGCGTCCGCAGATGAAGCTTTTCCATAATATGCGCTTTATGCGATTCGACCGTCTTGACGGAAACAGTGAGCCGCTCGGCAATTTCCTTGTTGCTAAAGCCCTTGGCAATCAAGACCAGCACTTCTTTTTCCCGATCAGTCAGGATGTCGTACTTGGCCTGCTCCTCACCGTTCTTGACCATTTGCAGAAATTCCTCGATCAGAGATTTCGTCGCAGATGGATACAAATAGGCCATGCCCTGATTGACCGAACGGATCGCCGTGATCAAATCGAGGTCAGGGGCGCTTTTTAAAATATAGCCGGCAGCACCGGCTTGCAGTACCCGAAACAAGTATTCCTCGTCATCATGCATCGTAAGCACAAGCACCTGTATGTCTGGTGCCGTTTCCTTCAGTCTGGCAGTTGCCGTCAAGCCGTTTTCCCCAGGCGGCATGCTCAAGTCCATCAAGACGACGTTGGGCTGGACTTCCCATGCTTTTTCACATGCCTCTTTTCCGTCAGCTGCATAACCGACGACTTCCATATCCTCCTGGGCGTTGATCAGCATCCCCAGTCCAGAGCGTACAATCGCATGATCATCGGCGATCAAGACGCGAATGGTCATCCTCTACCCCCTCCTTCGGCACCGGAATTCGGACGATCACCGTCGTTCCTTCCTCGGGTGCGGAGCGAATATCAACGGTACCACCAAGCAGCTGGGCTCGCTCCTTCATGCCAAACACACCGAGACCTTTGCCGATGTTCAATGTTTTCTCTACTTCAAACCCTACGCCGTCATCCACAATCGTAACGACAATTTCCTTCTCCCTATTCTCGAACATGATTCCCAGATGGCTCGCCTTTGCGTATTTTGCCGTATTGGTCATGGCTTCCTGTACAATCCGGTACAGTGCTGTTTCCATCGCAGCAGAGTATCTGCGTTTCTCCCCCTGAACATGCAGCTCCACCTGGATATGAAACGTCTTTTCCACCCGTTTCATCAATGAACGTAATGCAGGCAGTAAACCGAGATCATCCAGTGCAGACGGACGCAGCTCCAGCGCCATGCGCTTCACTTCCTCCATCGCCTTGGAAGTCATATTCACCAATTCCGTGACATGCTGCATAACCAGCTCGCTCAACTCTCGTTGTCTGACTACGTTTAGTCCCACTAAAATACTATAAAGCGCCTGCCCTACGCCATCATGCAGCTCCCGGGCGATGCGCTTTCGTTCTTCTTCTTGTGCTTGGATCGCAAAATTCGTTAACTTGTACTGGTAGCGCTCTTTTTCCACTCGCTGTTGCGCAGACATATCACGCATAATCATGACCAGCTTCCCCTGCGATTCATCCTCTAGTCTCGCTGAGCTGGCAGCGACAGGGTAATCCACACCGGATTTCGTTCGGAGCCTCATCTCGAATGAAGGCATTTGCACGCGCTTAAAAAAGCAATCCGTGCAGCTCGTTTCTTCCATACACGTTGCCATTCCGAGACACAGCTCGCAAATATGTTTATCTCGAATCAGCTCTTCTTCTGTCCAGCCCGTCATCTGTTCCAACGCAGCATTGGCCTTTACGATTCGTCCCTCATGATCAATGACCAGGATCGCATCGCTAGCGTTGGCAAAGATGGACTGCATCAGGGAGAGCACTTCACTCGACGCACCCATGCGCTCCTCCTTTTGAGACAATCATTCTAACGTTATTGTAAAGTTTCCATAAAAGAAAGTGTATCAGGGAATTCCCTTATCATCATTCGAATTGACATTTTATAAAATTAGAATATCATCTAATTAGATAAATGGCAAATATACTGAAAGGAGCTTTTGACATGCCGAGCCCTACTCCCTTCCCAGCCCATAGCGCTCGATTGGTTTTTCAGCCCGTCACGGAACACGATTTCCCCGAACTGCTAGCGGTGTACAATTCAAACCCCGATTATATGGAGTTTGCCTTTGGACAACGGGTCGTCACTCTGCAGACAGTAGCAGAAGACCATCAAGATAATCTGGCGTTTGCGGACTCCTACAGCTTTTCGATAAGAGAAGTACACGGTACCGAGATCATCGGGATCGCCCAGTTTATTTTGCATAATCCACGAGATGGCCACCCTTGGCTCGGCCTCATCATGCTGCACAGCGCCTACCAGAGTCACGGGTACGCTAGAGAATTCCTGGATACGTTAATCGCCTGGTACCAGGAAAACGGCTACACCTCTCTGCATCTGGCCGTTTTGGAGAAGAATAGCCGGGTCGTGCCTTTTTACGAGAAATATGGTTTTGTTGTCTACGAGGAAAGAGAGACGGAAAAACACGGTTGCGTCATCTGTATGAAATACACAATCTAGTCATGAACGCAAAAAACGGGACAGCAAATGCCATCCCGTTCTTTCTCTTACTCTACTACGATTTTCTCAGCAGTGCCGATAGGTGGCAGGCTCTTCGTCATCATTGGGCCGTAGAAGGCTACTACTTGCATATCCTCTTTCAGCTCAGCTGGCGAGAGTACTTTGTTGTTTCGCGCATTGATGATCACCGTTTTCTCGGTAATGTTCAGGTTGATTTTTTCTTGGGAGGTTTCGGTAATACCGCGACCCTCTACGAGCATTTTGTAGTTGCCATCTTTGTCAGCAGAGATGCTCGCTACTTTTCCCGCTGTTCCCAGGACGTCCTGAGTCTCCAGGCCGCCTTTTACCGTGATGCTGAGCACACTCGTTTGTGGCGGCAAGCTCATCGCCATGAATTTTTCGGTTGTCGCATCTACGGCCATACCCAGCTTCAAGTCTTCTGGCTTCAGCACTTTACCAGCTTCATCCGTAATTTTGGTGTCTTCCGTCAGGTGCAGGATGATGCCAGACTCATAGATGTTCAGTGTAACCGAGTAGCCTTTATCGGATTTACTGATGTTCGTAATGGTACCTGTGCGCATAGGAGCGATTTCGTCCTCCACTACAGTCACTGCATCATCGGTTACATTCACGTCTGCTTGCAGGATTTCGTCAACGAATGCGACTGGCACATAGGTGCTGCCATTCAGTACGCGAGGCTCTGCTCCCAGCGTTTTGTACATTTTTGCGAAAGGATAGCGATCCTCTCCTTCTTTTGCGTAGCTGGTGATCGCGCCTCTTTGCACTTCTGCTGCTTTTTCCTTGTCGTTCCAGCTTACTTTGAAACCGAGGGCTTCAGCAACAGGACGAAGTGGAACCAGTACGGTTTGTTGACCTTTATCGAAGATCGCATCTTGTGCGATTGCTTGACCGTTTATGTTAACAGAAAGTTCTTTTACTGGTTCGGAGGTTGCAGATACCACGCTAGTTCCCAAAACGGCCAGTGCCGCGATTGTCATCATACCTGTACGGATTGTTTTCATATTGTTTATGCCTCCAATGTTCTTGCTTGTTTTTGTGTGTCTCTATTCATTGGACGGCATCATTTCAGAAACGTTTCAAATAAATTTTCATAGATGTGTAAATCGTTCGCGTATAAGCGAAAAACATCACGGCTGGCTTGGAATCTGGTTGCTTGGGACTTGGTTCGTTCGCGGCATCGGCACATCGGGCTTCCCGGATGGATTGTCGTACAAATAGGTTGGTACCTTGCCGACGATCAGCGCCTCGGAGACCGGGATTTCCGTGGTGACTGTTTGCTGTTTGGTTGCAAACGGAATAATGACCCGCAGATCGACTTCCACATAAATGTAGACAGTCACCAGCACCATGTTGATTCCCGCTTGCTTTAGCTTCGTTTCCAGCTTGGTTTTGACCGCGCCAATCGGAACGAACGACACCGGAATATCAGGCCCAAAGTGCTCCAGAAAGACGTTTTTGGTAGCCAAGCCTAGTGGTATGGTTGTCTTGACGTGCTCCTGCTCGAATTCCTTCAAACGATTTTGAATACGGGCTGTCGTTTCTCCCACAATCCGGGAATACTCTTTGAAATTAAAATTCACCGCTTTGATGCTGCCATTCTCGTCTTTCTCCATAATGACAACTTCGTTGACGTCGACACCCTGCTGGGACATCCGTTTGGTGACTGCATCGGTAATGGCGAGCTTGGCGACCTGCTCTGCCTTGGCCTGGGCAATCAGCATCAACGTCGGCTCTACCCTGCGTTCCACAACGATAAACAAAACGATAAATACTACAATAATCAGTAGGAGCCCAGCGAAAATTCTTCTTCTACGTCTTTTCCATCCTCCCCTTCTCAAGCGCACGATGGCTCCCTCTCCCCTTTGGCGGCTCGATTAGTCAGGACGAACCGTACGCATAGCTGGACGTTTTTCTTTGCTTGTGCGCTGTCTGCTGCTGGTAAGCACCCCACCGATTCCCGCGACAAACGTAGGAACTCCTGCCGCGACCAAAATTAATGCCCAATCGCGCAGATTCAAATCCGTTGTTTTGAAGATCGGCTGGAGTGTCTCCATGTATACGACACCGATCACGAGCACGATCGACGAAAGCACGGCCCAGACGAGGTATTTGTTTTCAAATACATTGCGGTGAAAAACGCTATATTGACTCCGGCAATCGAAAACGTGAATTAGCTGCGCCATAACCAACGTAACGAAAGCGACAGTTTGGGCATGCACCAAGTCATTCGGATTCTCTTTGAGCGTCAGCCAGAACGCGAGCAATGTCATGGCCCCGATGAGGAAACCACGGCTAATAATTTTCCAGCCCAACCCTCGGCTGAATATGTTCTCTGCCTTGTTGCGCGGCTTCTGATACATCGTATCTTTCTCCGCCTGATCGACGCCCAACGCCATTGCTGGTAAACCATCCGTCACGAGATTGACCCACAAGATCTGGATCGGCACCAAAGGCAAAGGAAGCCCGAGGAGCATCGCAAAAAACATGACGAGAATCTCGCCTACGTTGGACGCGAGCAAATAACGGATGAATTTTCGAATGTTGTCATAGATGTTACGCCCTTCCTCGACGGCAGCGACAATCGTGGCAAAGTTATCGTCGCGCAGCACGAGATCGGCCGCTTCCTTCGTTACATCTGTACCGGTAATCCCCATCGCGATCCCAATGTCTGAGGTCTTGATCGCAGGAGCATCATTGACACCGTCTCCGGTCATGGCAACAACATGTCCTTGGCTTTGCAGGGCACGGACGATCCGCAGCTTGTGCTCAGGAGACACACGGGCATAGACAGTGACGCGCTCCGCATACTCTGCGAGCTGCTCATCTGACATGCCATCCAGCTCCCGCCCCTCCAATACTTCTCCGTAGCCACGCATCAAACCAATCTGCCGGGCGATTGCTTCTGCTGTCACCTTGTGGTCGCCTGTAATCATGACCGTCTTGATTCCTGCTTGATGGCACAGATTGATCGCTGGGCGCACCTCTTCTCGCGGTGGATCGATCATCCCGGCCATTCCGACAAAGACGAGATTGTTTTCCAAGGAGCCGATTGGCTGTCCAGGGCGATAGCCTTGCAGCGTCTTATACGCGAAGCCAAGTACGCGTAGCGCTTTGCCTGCCATCCGTTCCGTTTGCTCCAGTACTTGGTGACGAAGCGTCGCGGAGAGTGGAATGAGCTCTCCCTTCCACAAAATGTGTGTCGATCTCGCCAACAATGCCTCCGCCGCGCCTTTGGTCAGCAGGGAATATACGCCGTCCGTCCCCTTTTCGACGACCGACATCATTTTGCGGTCAGAATCAAAGGGGAGCTCCTCCACACGCTGTCCCTGATTCTTCTGGTTGCTACGCTCTGTATTGCCGCCCAATGCCTTCGCGGCAAGCACCTTGAGAGCACCTTCTGTCGGGTCGCCTACGACTTGCCAAAAGCGTGACGTCTTGCCCATCCCGAGTAAATTGCGCGTGCTTTGCTCCTCGCATGTCAAACGGGCGTTGTTGCATCTGTCTGCGATTCGGATCATTTGCGAGAGCGCTCCGTCACGGGCGGGAGATACCATTTTCCCTAGATAGTGAAAGGCTCCTTCTGGTGCATAGCCGCTGCCGCTCACCTCATACGTGGAATCGCTGTGCCACACTTGGGTAACAGTCATTTTATTTTGAGTCAGAGTCCCTGTTTTATCAGAGCAAATGACAGAGGCGCATCCCAATGTCTCGACTGATGGGAGCTTGCGTACGATCGCATTGCGGCGGATCATCCGCTGTACGCCAAGCGCTAGCGCGACAGTCACAATCGCCGGCAAGCCTTCCGGAATCGCCGCCACTGCGAGACTCACCCCGGCGAGGAACATCGTAAACAGCTCATGACCATGCCAGACACCAGCAGCGATGACCACAATCGTCAACAGCAGTGCGACGACCACAAGAATTTTGCCCATTTGCTCCAAGCGCAGCTGCAAAGGGGTTTCTGCTTCTTCCGCTGTATTCATCAAGTGCGCGATTTTCCCGATTTCCGTGCTCATCCCTGTCGCTACGACGATGCCGCTCCCTGTTCCTCCGGTCACCATCGTGCCCATGAACGCGAGATTTTTTTGGTCACCAAGCGGTACAGTAGATGCCTGGGCTGTCTCCAGTCTTTTCACGTTTTTTCCGACGGGGACAGACTCCCCTGTCAACGCAGACTCCTCTACCTCTAGCCGATTGGCCGAAAGCAAACGCAAATCTGCGGGAATACGGTCCCCGGCCTCCAATTGCACCAGATCACCAGGTACCAGCCGCGAAGCCGGTATCATGGAAATGTGCCCGCCCCGGATGACGCGCGCCATCGGGGATGCCAGCTCCTTTAGCGCTTGCAAGGATCGCTCAGCCTTGGCCTCCTGAATAAAACCGAGGATGCCGTTAATGAGGATGATCGCGATGATCGCAATCGCATCCAAGTACTCTCCAAGGAAGTACGAGATCAGTGTTGCGATGAACAGGATGAGTACCATAAAATCCTTGAACTGATCAACAAAGACCGAGTAGAGAGGCTTTCGCTTTTGTTCAGCCAACTGGTTGGCACCTTGTTTAGCCAGTCGCCGCTCCGCCTCCTGCTGAGTCAACCCTTGCGCAGCATCACTATGAAGGGCTTCGGTCACGTCGGCCGCCGCCAGCGTGTACCATTTTCGAATTGGCTGTGTATCCACCTACATCTCCTCCATCCACTTCTCACTCATTTTCATGTGTATGCAGACGAGCTAGAAAATAAAACAACCCGTCCATTTATCTGGACGGGTCTGTGATTAGTTTGTCGGTTATTTCAAGCTTTTGGCTACACCAATGCAAATCAACAAAATCGGCGGCAGCCAGGTGAGTCTCGTCAACCAGCTAGCTTTTCCTGCGCGCCTACCGAGGGCAATTCCTACCGCAAGAAGTAAAGCACTCATCACTGCGATACAGAGAGCGACGAGCAGTGGCGAGTATCCCAAAAACGTAAGGCTGATGCCTGCGCCGAAAGCATCCAAAGACAGGGCAAGCCCCAACATGACGGCCTCCCAGCCCATAATATGCCCAGAACGGTCAGCATCGGCTTTGGACGGATCTTTTAAAATCTGGATCATGACACCAAAAATGCGGAACTGCGACAATAATACGATGGGCTCCTGCTCTTCCTGTTTTTCTGCGGCTACGACGGCGTTGCTGCTCGCAGCAGTAGACTCCTGAGCCTCTGTCCCCGACCGTGTCGCAATGAGCCGCCACAGAGTAAACAAACCCATGAGGATCAAGACCGCGGCACCAATATACTTGCCGATCTCGGGTGTTAACCATTCGGTGAGGGATGAGCCTACGAGCATGACACCATATACAACAGCAAACGAACAACCGGAAACGACGACGAGCGACAAAAAGGGCATTCTCATGTTCCGTAAACCATACGTCAATCCTACACTGACACTGTCCATGCTGATGGCCAGGGAAACGAGCAGGAGTGCGAGCCATCCGCTCATATGTGGTCACCTCTTTCCCATTGCCTATTAGGTATACGCGAAAAGCTCAGCTGATGTGCCAACAAATCATTGCCATCTCATTTGGAAACTGATACCATCAAATTAAACAACGTTTAAAACGGTGTTTAACAAAGAATTTTGTTTCCAATAAATAAGGAGGTTGATCATGTCACAGGTAGATAAAAACAGCGAAACGAAAGCGAAAATTTTGCAATCGACACTGGATTTGATCAAGATGGAGGGCTTCGAGACTGTGACGGTGCGGAAAATCGCAGCGGATTCCGGTACCAACGTAGCTTTGGTTAACTACTATTTCGGTTCCAAGGATAAGCTCATCAATGAAGCCCTCAGTGCATTTCTAGGCAGCTTTACAGCTACATTTGATCTCTTGGATAACACATCTCTGCTTCCCCAAGAACGACTCAAGCAGTTTTTAATGAGCTACGTGCAGATCATCCAGCAATATCCCGAGCTGGTTTCGCGAATCTTTTCGCTTGGTGGTGCTGTATTTACCTCGCAATATGAGTACGGTCAATTTCTAAAAAGCATCGGGTTTGTGAAGATTGAGGGAGTTTTGAAGGAAATGACCCACGAAGAAGACCATGAGGTTCTCATGATGATGATCATGCAACTCTTTGGAGCGATTTTTCTGCCAGCCTTGCTCAAGTCGATATTGTCTACAGGCGCTGGAATCGAGGTCGCTTCCGTAGAGCAACAGATTGATTTGTTATTCGCACGCTATTTTCATGAAAAATAGGAAATAGGGGGAGAGACAGATGGACTTTTTGCGAAAATATTGGTCTGATCTCGGTCTGTTAGTGGCAGTTGGCGTTGGTCTGTATTTGATGATTCAATGGAGTACCATTCCTGCTATCGAGCGGCTGTTGTGGCTAAGCTTCATTGCCATCCTTGTTCATCAGTATGAAGAGTACCGTTGGCCGGGATATTTTGCCGGACTGTTTAATGGTTTGATTTTCAAAAGCAGCCATCCAGAGAGATATCCGCTGAATCCACAGTCTGCGATGATCATCAACCTCGTCATTGCCTATGTCTTTTATCTAGTTCCCCTCTTGTTCCCGACGGTCATCTGGCTCGGTTTGGCACCGATTCTCATGGGCTTCTTCCAGTTTATCTGGCATGGAGTTTTTGCGAATCTAAAAGCGAAAACCATCTACAATCCGGGCTTGTTCGCCGTTATCTTTTTCCACATCCCGATCGGGGTATGGTATATCCAGCACATCATCTCCACTGGCATGGTAACCACGCCAGACTGGATCATCGGGACGATCTATTTCATCGTTGCGGTGTACATTCTCATCGTGAAGGGCAATATGTGGCTAAAGGACGAAAACTCCCGTTATACCTTTACTCGCCAGCAGTTGGGGCCTTACATTCATAAATCGTAAAACATAAAAAAGAAGAGGCCGCTGTCAGCCTCTTCTTTTTCTCTTGCCTTTCCACCTATTTGATTTCAAAAGGTACTTTCCACTTCACGTCATGCTCCACCATATAGGTAGCGTAGGATACCGTGAGCTTTTTCGGTTCTTGCTTCAAGCGCGGAATCGTGACCTCACCTTTGATCTGTACTCGTCCGTCCTTGTCTCTGGTGCTTTCCGTGCTCACTGACACAGCGTAAGTCTTCCCATTTTCATCCTTTACAGACCAATCGCGGTTCTCGACTATGCCTTTTCCTAATGTACCCTCTATGGTCATTACGGCCTCACCTAGATCTTCGCCGTTACCTGGCTCCCATGCAAAAGAAGAGAATGTAAAGGTACTGCCTGTCTCATCCTTGAAAGTCGCAGCTTTCTTGTCTAGTTCTGTTGGAACCAGATCAAATTTAGGAGATGCCAGTTTTTTCTCATAAATTTTCTGAAGCTCAAGCTTTAATGTTTGTTCTCCCTGTATCGGGCCAAATGTATGCCACCAATTCAAGACATCGCCTTCTGGTCTTTCTTCCGCTTCTTCTTCTGTTCTTGGTGTGAAAAGAACATTCTCCTTGTTATCAAGCCCATCATCCAATGATTTCATATCCCAAGCTGCTACCACTTCCCCTTTTTCATTGGTGATTTCGTACATCATATTCTCTCCCGAAAAAGCAGGATCACGCTCTTTCTCTGTGATAATGGCGCCTCGCGGATTTTTCCGATCGTACAGGATCGACGTTCGTTCAACCTCCAAATAAGCTGATTTTGGGAAAGTGGTATCCAGCATGACCCGTGTCGCACTCGGGGAAAATTCGATATTTTTCAGCTCAATCCCGAGCCCTTGCGGCGATTGAAAAACAGTATCCTTGAAGGCAACCGTTTTCGTCGCTTCCTTGGCTTTCTTCATATCGATCGGAACTTCCAATGACCATTTTCCTGTCTTATCTGCGATTTCTGTCTGTTCTAAATGTAAGGTCAGTTGGTCAGGAGTCGCCTCAGTTGATTCGAAGATTTCGTTCAAAAATCGCTCTGTGATGAAAAACTCTCCATGACTTCCCGAATTATCTCCTCCATCATCCTCAAACCAATCTTTTCCGTTCTGATCAATCAGCTTCGCATTCAAAATATGATCTTCAATCTTCTTGCCGCTCTCGTCGTACACATCATAGATGACGGCGATCCTCATCGAGTCAGCCAACAGTTCTTTTAACTCGACGGTAATTCCTTGATCGGTTGCCTTTTGCTCCAGCTTTTGGACAAGGCCTTTATTGACAGCATTTTTCATACCGCTATCCGAATCCTTTTCAATCTGGAACAAGCTATTCACATAATTCGCAAACGTAGGTGATACAACCGTTCCAGTCACCACCAACGCCGTAAGTCCTGCTACTACCAATCCTGTCTTCTTCACAATATCCCAACCCCTTTGTCTTCTGGTTCGGGAGGAGCGCTTTCGCGTAGAACGTGGAGGAACTGCATCTGACAGCTTATCCATGACCTCATCTGTAAACGCATCGGGTACAGGAGCTTCCGGAATGGTGGTAAAATCCTCTTCCTGCATGCCTTCTACCCACTCTTGCAGTTGCTTCTGGCATTGTGGGCAATTTTCTACATGTTGCTCCAATCCTTTGCTCTCGGCAGGGGCCAGCTCATCGTTTACGTATAGCTTCAATTGATTAAACATGAAGCATTTCATAAATAGCTCCCCCTCCCATCGTTTTCGTCAGGCTGTCCTTCATCTTTTTGCGGGCACGGAATAAACGCATCTGAACGGAGCTCTCCGAGAGAGACAGTTGCTCGCTGATTTCTCGATACGACAGACGATGGATATAAAATAGGACGAATACCTTGCGATACTCCTCATCCAGCAGCATGATGCTGCGTTCCAGCTCGGCGTCCCGCTCCTTTTTCAATAAAGTCGTCTCTGGCGTATCTGGGTCAATCAGCTGCTCCTCATCGATTTCTACCTGTTCTGTTCGTTTGCGTTTTCTCATTTCATCGAAACAATGATTGCTCGCAATTCGATACAGCCACGACGAAAACCTGTACTCAGGCCGATAGTCGTGTAAACGATAAAAGGTTTTGATAAACACGTCTTGAGCCAAATCCTGTGCGTCTGGCATGTTGCCGATCATCCTGTACAAATAGCCAACGATCTTGCCCTTGTATCTGTCGACAATTTGTCTGTACTGCTCATGATCGCCAGCCAGGATTTGCTCGATTAGTTCCTGATCGTCCGGCATTTTGCTACTCCTCCATCTATCACAGATCAAGCCAGCGGGGAATGCTGCGCAGCTTCCGTTTTGGTTGATTCATAAGCTAATACGGTTTAAATGGAAAAACCTTTCTCTACTTTTAAAAAATTCTAGGTTCAGTTATCCAAATAAAAAAGAAGAGGCATTTTTCGGCCTCTTCATCCTGTCTTCCAGCTATTTGATTTCAATCGGTACCTCCCAATTTATGTGGTTTGAGTCGGCATAGTGGAGGAGAAGAAAAAGCACAGTTCTCTTCGACTCTGACACGCCAGCGTGGGAGATTGACTGTCCGTCTCCCCTGCAAAAAGAGGACCGTCGAGCCAAAGCCACCCTACGGGCGGACGTTTCTCAGGGAAGAAGTGTTCGACAAGCGTGGTCCTCTTTTTGCAGTTCCGACTGGGTAGGCGTTGTCAAGGTCTGCGAGCCCTGTGCTTTTTCTTCTCACCGGCTTTGCTGCCTCTTAAAACTAAGAAAGCGCAAAAAAAGAGCTCGACAGCCTGAAAGGAATCAGGACTGCCGAACTCACTAGTAATTGAATTTATTATTTCATAGATGGGAGGGCATTAAGCACGTACAGATAGTGCCCGTGCGAGCAACTCTACCAGCCTCTGCGCATACTCGCCAGTCGTATCCCTTGCCCCTGAGAATTCCGTCACTTCCATACTTGTCACGCGCGAATCTCGTAAGACAGTTGCCAGCAATGCCTCCGCTTCGGACAGCGACAATCCAATCTCACTTGGAGAATAGGCCGCTGGCATCGCGTCTTTGTGCATGATATCTACGTCGAAATGGACGAGAATTTTGGCATCAGGCGGGATCGATTGGAGCATATGAGAAACTCGTTCCACTATGCTCCCTTCTGTGAGCTGGGCCAAGGTCATGATATCAACACCGAAAGTCTCTCCAGGCATCTGCTGGCAACCGACAAGGCGGATTCGCTCTGCATCCCAGCCGCTTGGTTCGATCCATTGTCCGCGATCCTGAAGCAAAAACCACAATCCCATCCCTGCTGCCCCAATACAGCGGGAAGCCGATGGAACTACAGTATCGAGATGACCGTCAAGCACGAGCAGATACGCTCTTTCCTGATACCGAGCCTGATGAGCCTGTGCCGTTGCAACGACCAAACTGCAATCGCCACCGAGCATCAAGACAAAGTCGTCTGTATCGAGCCACTCTTGCGCGTGCTTTTGCAGCAAATCCCACAACATACGCGGAGCCGGCCAATTACGAACTGGGGGAATATTATGGCGAGGCAAATCATCGGGAAGATGCAGGTTTCCCACATCCTGCACATCCAACCCATGCTGCTGCAACTGCTCGATCAATCCTGCTGTACGAAGCGCGTCCGGAGCTAATTCTGTACCAGAGACATATGCCCCAGTGAAATGCGGGATACCAGCCACTTTTACGTTGATAAACAGTCCCTCCCAAGGAAATTCATGGTATGAATGTCCTTAAAAGTATATCACAGCCTGGCTTGCAATAATTGGATGAGGTCACTGACGGATGGTCGCAGCCAGCCATCTGGCAAGGCTGCCTTCTCCCCGCGCAGCAATTGGCAAGCGAGTGCATTCGGATGGACATCTGCACTTAAGAAATACACTTGGTTCACAGGCTGCGGGAGCGCGTCCATGACTTCCACATATTTGTTGACATACACCTGCAACGCATCGCGATAGGCTGGAGTTGTTAGCGCTGCTCCACACCACACGTCAATTCCGGTCAACGCCTTGGCATGGGCTGCATCCAAGCTTTTGGCGAGCGAGCATACAACGAACAACAGCTTCTCTGGCGCCAGCTTGAACCGCTTTTGATACTGCTTGGCAAAACGGGCAAGTGTCGCATTCCAGGACGGCGTATCGTAGCTGCCGAGATCAGGAATGCATTTGAGTGCCGCGACTAACTGTTCCTCCCTCTTTATAAACAAGAGACCGTCGATCACTTGAAACGAAAGCCCTGCCAACTGCCCTGACAAAAACTCACCCACCCGCTCATGCATGACGCGAGAGATTCGCTGTGAGGATTTGCGCTTTAGCTTTTGCCGTATGCGCACCTCTTCTTCCTCCAGGTATACCCGTATCAGCCTGGAAAACAAATCTGCCTCCGTAGTTGGCTCTAGTATCAGGCACTCCAAACGGCTATAGGCGTCTGCCACGCTTTGGTCCCATTGCCCTTCTTTTTCTGTGCCCATCATTAACCTCCCTCACATCATATCGGGTGCGTGATCGGCCACGACCAGCACATCCATGTGTCGAACCTCCCGCAATAATCGCTGAATGACCGAACCCTCGAGAATTTCCTTCCAGCGGGTCCGCGCCGACTGCCCGATGACGACCTGCGTCGTTCCTTTTTCGTTCATATGCCAAACCAGCTTGGTGAAAACCTTGCGTCTGGAAGGGGCTTCGTATCGTTCGAAACGACCTCCGAGCCGCTCTGTTAGTGCCTTCAGCTTCGCCAGCTGTGTCTCTTCCTCTTCTGTCAGCGACGGATGATCCTGCACGTATGCTACATGCCAGGACGCCTTCAACCGATAGGCAATTCGAAACCCTCGGCGAATCAAACGTTCACTGTCAGCTCGCAAATTCACACAGACAAAAATGACTTCCTGCTGCCGCCAAGGCCCGCGCAGCGTTCGTCGCTCCCACGCCTCCAAGCGTTCGTCGACGTCGTCCGCCACTTCACGCAAGGCCAGCTCTCGAAGCGCGATCAAATTCCCTGTTTTGAAAAAGTTGGTCAGCGACTGCTCTACCTTTTCCATCGCGTAAATATTGCCCTCCCGCATCCGCTGACGCAGTGCTTTGGGTGAAATATCGATCAGCTCTACCTCATCTGCCTGATGCAGAATGTGGTCCGGCACCGTCTCTCGCACGCGGATCCCCGTGATTTGCTCGACGCTGTCGTTTAAGCTCTCGAGGTGCTGTATGTTCATTGTGGATATGACAGAAATACCCGCAGCCAAAATCTTCTCGACATCGTGGTATCGCTTCTCATAGGTACTCCCTGGCACATTCGTATGTGCCAGCTCATCCACCAGTACGACCTCCGGATTTCGCCGGATGATTTCGTCCGTGTCCATTTCTTCCAGCGTCACGTTTTTATACGGGATGCGCTTGCGAGGGATAAGAGGAAGTCCCCCTACCTGCTCAATGGTTTCTTTTCGTCCATGCGTTTCTAAAAGCCCAATCACTACGTCGATGCCATTTTCGGCGAGCTCGTTGCCTTCTCTCAGCATCGTGTACGTCTTGCCGACACCAGGTGCGGCTCCTACATATACTTTTAGCGTCCCGCGCTTGATTTTACCGATTTCTTGCTGCATCTCCTCATCGGAGAGTCGGCGGTACGGATTGGCCGTTACCGCTTGTTCTCGCTTGGTCGGCATGACGCGCTCACCGTCCCGCTCCGAACGATCCGCCACGATCAAGATATCGATATTTTTCGTTTGCCGAAGAATCTTATGGACGATGGAGCCGTACCATATCTCTTCCCAGCGCGTACGCTTGGACTGTCCCATGACGATTCGGGACACATTATTCTCCATCGCATATGCGACGAGCTCGTTTGCTACGTCCTTTTCACGTGCAAGCATCTGCTCTTCAAAGGTACCTCCGACTTTGTCCACGAGCTTTCCGATGGATCTCTTAAAAGTCGCTTCTTCCTTCGTCAGCTTCTTGGATAAAGGGAGAAAACAGACGACCAAGAGCTCTCCGCCGAGCCTCTTGGCAACCTGTTGTCCTCGCCGAACCAATATCGAGCCATTCCAATGATACTGGGCAGAAACCAGCACCTTCTCTGTGGCTCCTGAAGCCCCTACCATGCCGTGCTTCTCCCGATAATCCTCCAAATCCTCGTTTACGCCCGTAGCTACGAACCGAAGAGCGAGTTCTCGTAGCATATGCAGATTGTCTCTGCGAAACAACGGATGCTTGGTTCGAGTCGGGTTGCGATCGTCTTCTTGCAGCCGTTTCAGAATGGCTTCTGGCGTGACGTCGAGCAATTTCACCTCGTCAGCCATGGCAAGCGTATCCTCAGGGACACACTGGTCGATCCGCACTTCTGCCTTCGTCAGTCGCTCCGCCATCTCTTTCATCCCGGCCAATTCGTAAATGTTGACCGTCGCAATCACACTAATATTGTGGTTCAGCAAATACTGAACATCGTCTAGGCTAGTTGGGCGCGGAGCATCTGGACGATTACGATGAGCCAAACCGTCTACGAGTACGACTTCCGGATCTCGCTCGATAATGGCTGCAACGTCCAGATCATGTCTCGCTTCCCCGAGGGAATACCAGATGATTGGCTGGATTTGCTCCAAGCCCTCCCGCTTTTGCGCCAGCTTGGGATGGGTGGCCTCACCTGAGCCAGCTACGACCACATCAATCCCTTTTTTCTTAAGCGTCTGCCCTTCCATTAGCAGGTGATAGGTTTTACCTGAGCCACTGACTGCCCCCAGAATGATTTTCAGCCTGCCCCGGTGCATTCTGGAGATGGACTGCAAGATTTCCTCCGGGGACTTTCGCCGAAACTGCTCTACCATCTCGCAGCCCTCCTTTATTCTTTACTTCTTCAATTCGTCCAAAGCCAAATTCAGCTTCGCTACATTGACACGCGGCTCCCCGAATACACCCAAGCTTCTTCCCACTGTATTCGCTTCAATCAGAGCCTGTAGCTGTACCGGTTCGAGATTGCGCGCCTTAGCTACACGCTCCACTTGTATTTGAGCAGCTTTTGGCGAGATATGCGGGTCCAGACCGGAAGCGGAGTTGGTCAGCAAATCAGCCGGGATGTCTTCCTGCTTCACGCCAGGATTCGCTGCCAGAAATGCGGCGATATCCTTTTGCGTACGTTCGATCAGGGCTGGGTTGGATGGCGCGTAGTTGTTCGAGCCAGAGCCTGACGCATTATTATCAATAGAAGAAATGCGTCCCCAGAAGTACTTCGGATCGGTGAAGGTCTGCCCAATCAGCTCGGAGCCAACCACCTTGCCGCTCGCATCGGTGATGAGACTACCACTTGCTTGCGCAGGCATGATAACCTGTGCAACCCCTGTCATCGCCAGCGGGTAGGCAATACCGCAAATCAGCAGCAAAACGAGGCTGAGACGCAAATTTTTCAATATCATATCGGTTCACCTGAGCTTTCTTTTTTCAATATAAGTTACACCAGATTCAATCCGACCAAAATCAAGTCAATCAGCTTGATGCCCACGAACGGAACGATAATTCCTCCCAAGCCATAGATCACCAGGTTGCGGCTAAGCAACTTTGTCGCGCTCATTGGCGTGTATTTCACACCTTTCATCGCCAGCGGAATCAGGATCGGGATGATGATCGCATTGAAGATCAACGCGGACAAAATCGCACTTTGCGGTGTAGCCAGGCCCATAATGTTGAGGGCACTCATTTGTGGGATCGCCAGCATGAACATCGCAGGAATGATCGCGAAGTATTTCGCTACGTCATTGGCGATACTGAACGTCGTCAATGCACCGCGTGTCATCAAAAGCTGTTTGCCAATCGCCACGACCTCGATGATTTTGGTCGGGTCAGAATCCAGATCGACCATGTTCGCTGCTTCCTTCGCCGCTACTGTACCCGTATTCATCGCCAAACCAACATCGGCTTGTGCGAGAGCTGGCGCGTCATTCGTACCGTCACCTGTCATAGCGACCAGCTTGCCTGCCGCTTGTTCTTTGCGGATCAGCGCAATCTTGTCTTCCGGCTTGGCTTCGGCTACGAAATCGTCCACACCAGCTTCGCGGGCAATCGTCGCTGCTGTCAGCGGGTTATCCCCCGTGCACATGACCGTACGAATTCCCATGCGGCGCAGCTCTTCAAAGCGTTCGCGCATCCCTGGCTTTACGGTATCTTTCAAATAAATCAAACCGAGAATCGTATTACCTTCTACTACAGCCAATGGCGTGCCGCCAGCCGTTGCAATCCGGTTTGCTTTTTCATCCAAATCAGCAGGGATGTTGCCCCCTTGCTCTGCCACGTATTTTTTGATGGCGTCGACGGCTCCTTTGCGAATGAGGACGCCGCTTGCCAGATTCGTCCCGCTCATTCTTGTTTCAGCGCGGAACTCCACGCCTTCGGAGCCGGGCAATTCCAGTTCAGCAGGTGCCAGACCTTGTTTTTTCGCCAGCTCTACAACAGAGCGTCCTTCCGGTGTTTCGTCATGGACCGAGCTTTGTGCAGCTACTCGGTTCAATTCCGTGCTTTTGCTGTTGCCTACGGTGACAAACTCGGCAGCCATCCGGTTACCATGCGTGATCGTTCCCGTTTTATCCAAAATAATCGTGTTGATGTCACCGGATGCCTCGACGGCTTTACCAGACATGGCGATGACGTTAAACTGTGTGACCCGGTCCATACCCGCAATCCCAATCGCTGACAAGAGTCCGCCAATCGTTGTTGGAATCAAGCAAACGAGCAAAGCAATCAGTGTCGCAACCGGAATGGCTGCATTTACATAGTTCGCAATCGGCTGCAAGGTCGTGCAGACGATCAGGAAAATCAACGTCAAGCTGACCAATAGCGTATTCAGCGCGATTTCATTCGGGGTCTTCTGTCTTTTCGCGCCTTCTACCAACGAAATCATGCGATCCAAAAACGATTCGCCGGGATCCGTCGTCACGCGGACACGGATGCGGTCACTGACTACGCGTGTACCTCCTGTGACAGAGCTGAAATCGCCACCTGCTTCTTTAATGACCGGAGCAGATTCACCTGTAATTGCTGATTCGTCCACAGAGGCGACACCCTCGACGATTTCCCCGTCGGATGGAATCAACTCGCCAGCTTCTACTATGACCAGATCGCCTTTTCGCAGTTCTGTGGAGCTGACGACTTGAATGCGACCATCTTTCCCCACTTTTTTGGCTTGTGTGTCCTGCTTCGTTTTTTTCAAGCTCTCTGCCTGTGCTTTGCCGCGACCTTCTGCCAAGGCTTCTGCGAAGTTGGCGAACAAAATCGTCACGAACAGGATAAAGCTGACGACACCGTTGTAAAACGGGTCCGAAGCTCCCCCAAACAAATTGGGTACAAACGTCAGGAGAAGCGTAATGAAGAACCCGATCTCTACCACGAACATGACTGGATTTTTCATCATTACACGCGGGTCCAGTTTTTTGAAAGACTCGACAAAGGCCCGCTGGTACAAATCTTTAGGAAGCGCAACCGTGCGCGTTCTACTCATGGAAAATTACTCCTTTGCCTCTAGTATTCATTTTTCATTCGTTGTTCAAAAAGTCTGCTTTTGAACTTCCTCTTTTAACGGATCGTTAGCCACTCGGCGATTGGGCCGAGCGCAAGCACAGGCAGGAATGTCAGTGCGCCTACGATCACCACAGTCGCAATCAAAATCACCGTGAATACACTATTGTCTGTGCGCAGTGTACCCATTGTTTCCGGTACTGGCGTTTTTGCGAGCAAGGAGCCTGCTACCGCCAGCATCGTAATGATCGAGACGTATCGACCGAACAGCATGACGAGTCCGGTAGAAATGTTCCAGAATGGCGTGTTGTCACCCAATCCTTCAAAACCAGAACCGTTGTTGGCTGCCGAAGAAGTGTACTCGTACAGCACTTGTGAAATACCGTGGAAACCTGGGTTCGACACTGCAGATGAACCCATTTCTGTCGCTAATGCAATAGCGGTTGGTGCCAAAATAATCAGGGGATGAACGAGAATCGCGATGGCAATCAGCTTCATCTCTTTTCCTTCGATCTTGCGGCCGAGGAATTCAGGCGTACGCCCTACCATCAAGCCCGCCAAGAATACAGCCAAAATCGCATACATCAAAATGTTAATCGTTCCGACACCATCTCCGCCGAATACGCAGTTGAGCATCATTTCACCGAGCGGAACTAAGCCGCCAAGTGGTGTCAATGTATCGTGCATGTTGTTCACCGTTCCTGTCGTTGCCGCTGTTGTCACGGCAGTGAACAAGGCGCTTTGTGCGATACCAAAACGGACTTCTTTTCCTTCCATGCTGCCCATTTGTTGTGACAGGCCAGCCCGCTCCAGCGCCGGGTTGCCGCTTACTTCATTGGCATACGCCGTGATGAGGAACGCCAGGAACATCACGAACATCGCTCCAAAAATAACCCAACCTTGCTTGCGGCTCTTCGCCATGAAACCGAATGCGAATGGCAGTGCCGCTGGGATCAAGAACATCGACAAAATTTCGATCACGTTTGTTAGCGGTGTTGGGTTTTCAAATGGATGCGCGGAGTTTACCCCGAAGAATCCGCCTCCGTTTGTTCCCAAATGCTTAATCGATACGAGTGAAGCAACCGGACCGCGAGCGATTTGTTGCTCCGTTCCGCTAATGGTTGTCGCTGTTGCCGTCGGCTCCATCGTCTGCGGCACGCCTTGGGATACCAAGAGCAGTGTCACGACAATCGCCAGTGGAATCAATACACGTGTATGTGCACGCACCAGGTCAACGTAATAGTTACCGATGCTGCGTTGTCCAGTCAGCCCTCGCATAAAAGCCATCACGACCGCGATCCCTGTCGCTGGCGTGGTAAACATCAGGTAAATAATGACCAGCATCTGCGATAGATACGACAATCCGCTCTCGCCGCTGTAATGCTGAAGATTCGTATTCGTCAAAAAGCTGACAGCCGTGTTAAAGGAAAGCAACGGCTCCATCGCCGCGATTCCACTTGGGTTTCCAGGCAGCATCCCTTGCAAACGAAGCAAGAGATATGCAATAGCTACCATTGAAATGTTGCTGACCAGAACAGCCATTGCGTACTGCTTCCAGGTCATATCTGCTACACGAATGCCAGACAGCTTGTATATCGCTTTTTCCAACCCGCCAAAAACACGGTCCAATCGGGTCGTCTCCAGCGAAAAGGAGCGTGCCAAATATTTTCCCATTGGTATGGCGAGCACGAAAAGCACCACCAAAACCAACGCTATTTGTATAAAGTCCACGACAGTTCCTCCTACTCCCTCTAAAAAATGGTTCCAAATAAACGAATGATTCGGGTAACCCCTAGTATTTTTCCGGGTAAATCAATGCGTGGCACAGGTACATCGCAAGCCCTGCCACAATCAGCAGCAACCAGATCATTTCTCTTTCCCTCCCTGTTCTCTTACCACGGCGTCACAAAACTTGATGAGTGCAAAAAATACACCGAATGAAAGCGCCAAGAGCAGTATGGAAACCACGTCCATGCAATGTCCCTCCTTTTTTGCCGTACTAACTATTCCGTGAAGTCTGGCCGACTCGTCTCTCTCGCTTCCCCTGTACAGGCCTTCTTTTTTGAAAAAACCTGCCATTTGGGAAAAAAATAGACCAATGCTTACGATTTCCCCGAAAGATCGCCGCATTTGACCGAGCTGAAGATGAACAGACGAACGAAGTCGCCCGCTTCCGCGGCAAATAAAACGATCCTTTGTATCGGAGAAAAAGTACTCATTGGTCTACCTAACGCCCAGCCGACTTGAAGTTGCCTTCTTTGCGTTTTGTCTCCCGTTTCCTTTTTCCGAAAACAGCTATTTACTTGTGAGTAAAACGGTCATTAGCCGTTTTTGAGCAAAACGAAAAGACCTGCGTAACGTTTCGAGTCAACCCTTGTCGTCCCTCAATGGATAACAAAAAGGCCTCCTCAAACAGGCGGTCTTTAGACCTCCCTCGCTTTAGCCGACGAAGTTAGCTGACGGGTAGGATGGCGAAAGAGTTTCTCATCCCTCCCACGATTCATACGTGGGATTAACCCCTACTGATTGGGTCCTCCGTTCCCGAGTGCCTCGGGATTTGGCCATATTTGCAATTGTTGGTTACGAGTCTCATTATACGTCCGGCATAATCGGATGTTAATGTCCTATTTCGGTCTTTTTTACACGATTTTTGCATTCTTTATCCGTGTAAGCGATTTAAACCTATCAGGCCTCATCCGATCATGATATTTCATCGTTTCTCTCCCTTTTTCAATTATTTTCCCCATACCGCGAGAGCAGTCGTGCCTAATTGTTGCATCCATTCTTCCAATTGCTCGGCAGGCAATGGCTTACTACAGTAGTAGCCCTGCATTTCATCACAATGCTGCTCACGCAAAAAAGCCAGCTGAACTTCGTTTTCCACCCCCTCGGCCAGCACGTTCATTTGCAAGCTGTGCGCCATGGCTATGATCGACTTGGCGATGACGGCATCTTCGTTTTCTGTAATATCATTCACAAACGACCGATCGATCTTCAAGCGGTTAATGGGAAAATCACGCAAGTAGCTTAGCGAGGAGTAGCCTGTCCCAAAATCGTCGATGGACAGCCATATCCCCAGATTTTTCAGCTCATGTAGGATTCCGATGAACCGCGTGGCGTTTTGCATGACGGCACTTTCCGTAATCTCCAGCTCCAGGAATTGCGGCTGCATCTGCGTTTCTTGGAGCACCTGTTTGATCATGCCGACCAAATTCTCCTGCTGAAATTGGCGGGCTGATAGATTCACCGCTATACGCAGGGGAGGATAGCCTGCCTCTGCCCATGCTTTGTTTTGCTGACAAGCCGTTCGAAGCACCCATTCCCCAATGGGCATAATCAAGCCCGTCTCTTCCGCCAGAGGGATAAATTCGGCTGGCGAGACCATGCCCCATTCAGGATGCCTCCACCTAAGCAGTGCCTCCACCCCGACCACCTGATTGGTTTTACAATCGAGCTGCGGCTGATAATGCAGGCAAAACTCATTGCGCTCCAACGCCTTGCGCAACTCCTGCTCGACTGCCAGCCGTTCCGCCGCATGAAGACTCATCGTAGACGAGTACAGGTTGTACCGATTCCTCCCCTTTTCTTTGGCACTGTACATGGCGGCATCTGCATGCTTCATGAGGGTTTGCGTATCCTCCCCATCTCTCGGGAAAATACTGATCCCGATACTCGTCGTAACAATGCATTCCCGATCCTCCACCTGAAGCGGCGACTGCAAGGACGCAATGACCCGATCCGCCAACGCAATCACCTCTGTCTCGTCCGAAATCGCAGGAAAAATCATCGTAAACTCATCACCGCCCATGCGCGCCAATATGCCTGCCGAGCCGACATTTTCCTTTAATCGATGAGAGAGCGACTGGAGCAAGCAGTCCCCGAAATAGTGCCCCAAGGAGTCGTTGATGTATTTAAAACGATCCAAATCAAAAAACAGGATCGCCATCATCTGCCCTTGCTGCTTCGCCTGGGATAGCGCAATCGTCAGCTCCGCCTCGAAAAGTCGACGGTTCGGCAAGTCAGTCAGCGCATCGTGGTACGCCATGTGATTGATCGTCTGCTCTGCCTGCCTGCGATCTGTCACGTCGCGGATAATGCCTCGCAGCCCCGTGACACCTCCCGATTTTTCGCTGATTTTCACAATGGAGCCCTCCACTAAGCGCCTCTGACCGTCACGCTGGACAAACGCCCAGTCAATTTGCTGGACAGGCGTCCCGGTATGCGACACCCACCGAAACGCGTGCTTTAGCTTCAGGACATCTTGCTTGCCCACGTACTCCTGATAGCTTGCTCCCAACAACTCATGCGCAGGTGCGCCAAGTATTTCAGAGAGTGCAGGATTCACAGCGAGAAACCGACCTCGCTCGTCCAATTCGTAATAACCGTCTTTGATGCTCTCCAATATCGAGCGAATCTTCCTTTCCTCGTTCTCCCAATACGTTTGTTCCAGCTGATGCGTATCACGGGCGTACCTCAGGGCCATTCGATAGCAGATAGCCATGATGATCAAGATAGGCACTAACCCGGCCAGCCATACACCTCCTCGCGTTTCCTCCGTCAAGAAGAGCAGCAACAAGATGATGACGAGCATGAGCGCGGCAACCGCAGCAGCCAGCTTTAACGCCATTTGTTTTTGCCTCTCGATCCGTTGCTGCTCTAGCCATAGTCCCATACCCATCACCTATGTCTTGAATCTGCGAATCAAACTTTTTTGCTGGTGCGCCAGCTTGCTGAGTGAATCAATGCACTCACGAAATGCCTCCACCGCACTGTTTTGCTGATAGGCCGCTTGTGCCACTTGATCAGCCCGCTCAGATGCCGCCTTCGCGATTTGTGCCAGCTGACCCATTTGGGCTGTCACCGTCACCGTTTTGCCCGAGGTATGATCCAGCCCTGTCGCGACTTGCTTAATGTGCATGGATACTTGCTGAACCGCCAGACTTATTTTTGCAAAAGCATCTCCTGCTTCCTTTACGACCGTCACGCCGGAAGCGACCTCTGTATTTCCGCCCTCGATGGACCCTACTGCCCGGGCAACATCTTGTCGCATCTGTTCGAGCATGTCAGCGATCTGCTCCGCTGCTTGCCTGGATTGATCTGCGAGCTTTCTCACCTCCCCGGCTACGACGGCGAAGCCTTTGCCTGACGCTCCCGCTCGTGCCGCTTCAATTGCGGCATTGATCGCCAAAAGATTTGTCTGATTCGCCATCGCCTTAATGATTGCCACACACGCTTCAATCTCCCTTGATCGCGTGCCCAGCTGCGTCACGGCTTTCTCGGTCGTGGTAAAAGCAGCCGCGATGTCTGCCATCTGCTGCACGGTTTTCGCGATGACTTCCGTTCCCGTTTCGGCTGCCGCAGAGGCGCTTTTGGCTGATCCGAAAACATGCTGCGCGTACTCCTCCATTTGCTTCACAGCTTCTTCTACGCGTTCCATCGAATCGACGGTTTGATCGGAGCCTTTCATTTGCTCCCCAGCGCCATCCACCAGCTCTTGCATCGCTACGACAACCGATCGGCTGTTTTCCGTTGCCTGCAAGGCATTCGTCGCCAGCTCCTCAGAAGCATTCGCGACATGATCCGCTCCCGTACTGATTTGCCCGATCAAATTGCGCAAATTACGCGCCATCTGGTTAATCGCTTGCGCTACCTGCCCCACCTCATCCTGCATAGCGATCTGAATCTCTGCTCCCGTCAAATCTCCTGCTGCCATTGTCTCTGTCGCATCAGCAATGACACGAATGGATCGGCTAATACGGCCAGAGATGATCCAGCCCAATCCGATGATCAAAACAAACATTCCAACACTCGTCACATAGATGTAGGAAAGCTCCTCAAGCACGCTCTTTTCTACTTGCCTGATTGCATCTTCCCCAAGTCCCAAACTGGCATAGCGCACATTCATTTCAACCAGCTTTGTGTAATAGAGCTGCCCCAGCACTCCGATTAGCAGGGCCGCAGCGACAAAGCCGCACATGATTTTGGAACGCAACGATACGTTCACGTGAGTACACCTCCGTATGTCATTCATAGCTGTTTGGTTACCAGAACAGTTGCAGTCCCATATCAATCAGCTTGATTCCGATAAAAGGAAAAATGATTCCTCCTACGCCGTAAATCAACAGGTTCCGGACGAGAAGCTGGTTCGCATTCATTGGCACATAGCGCACTCCTCGCAAAGCCAGCGGGATTAACAGTGGGATAATGATCGCATTGAATAATAGTGCGGATAGAACCGCACTGGACGGAGACTGCAGGTTCATGATGTTCAAAAGCTGCATCTCGGGTACTTGCTCGACCAGCATCGCAGGGATGATCGCAAAATACTTGGAAAAGTCGTTCGCGATACTAAAGGTCGTCAATGCGCCGCGGGTCATGAGAAGCTGCTTCCCGATGGAAATGACCTGCAAAATCTTCGTCGGGTCTGAATCGAGATCGACCATGTTAGCCGCTTCCTTCGCAGCCGTTGTCCCGCTGTTCATCGCGATGCCTACATCAGCTTGGGCCAGAGCTGGCGCATCATTCGTGCCATCACCGGTCATCGCGACCATTTTCCCTTGTGCCTGCTCTTCCCGGACAATCCTGATTTTGTCCTCGGGCTTGCTCTCAGCGATGAAGTCATCTACGCCTGCCTCTTTGGCGATGGTGACCGCTGTCAGTGGATTGTCGCCTGTGCACATCACGGTTCTGATGCCCATTTTCCGCAATTCTTCAAAACGCTCACGAATCCCCGGCTTCACCGTATCCTTCAAGTAAATCAAGCCAAGAACCTGACTGTCCTTGCATACAGCGAGCGGAGTACCGCCTTGCAGCGAGATTCGCGCGCTCTTTTCTTCAAGGTCTGGCGGCACCATGCCACCGTGCTCTCTGACATAGGCACTGATGGCGCTAACTGCTCCTTTTCGATAGTGGACGCCTTTGTAATTCAAACCGCTCATGCGCTCCTCGGCAGTAAACGGGATAATCTCTCCTTCGTACGCTTTGACATCGCAGACAACATGGTTTGCTTGGGCGAGCATCATGACGGAGCTTCCCTCTGGCGTATCATCGAACAGCGAAGTGAGCACAGCGACTTCCATGAGCTCCTTCTGGTCGACTCCCGCTACAGGAACGAATTCTGCCGCCAGTCGGTTTCCGTACGTAATCGTGCCTGTCTTGTCCAAAATGATCGTGTTGACATCCCCAGCCGCTTCTACTGCCTTACCCGACATGGCAATGACGCCAAAGCGGGTAACACGATCCATTCCCGCAATGCCAATGGCCGATAACAAGCCACCAATCGTGGTCGGAATGAGGCATACGAGCAAAACGACTAAAACGGAGATATCCAGCTCGATACCCACATACGAAGCAATCGGAACCAGCGTGACGACGACAATTAAAAAAATAAGCGTGAAGACGATGAGGACCGTATTTAAGGCAATTTCATTCGGAGCCTTTTGACGTTTGGCCCCTTCAATGAGCATAATCATCCGATCCAAAAAAGAGTCCCCGGGGTTCGTCGTAATTTTGACGACAATAGAGTCACTAATGACACGTGTCCCACCCGTTACGGACGTCTGGTCACTGCCCGCCCTTTTGATGACCGGAGCCGACTCACCCGTGATCGCAGATTCATCAATCGAGGCCAAACCATCGATAATGTCACCATCTCCTGGGATGATATCTCCTGTTTCGACCAAGACCCGATCACCTTTGCGCAGCTCGCCAGATGAAATAACCTGCACACTGCCATCGGCTTTGAGTCGCTTGGCCTCCGTATCCCGCTTGGCTCGCCGCAATGTATCTGCTTGTGCTTTCCCGCGTCCTTCTGCCAATGCCTCAGCAAAATTCGCGAACAACACCGTGAATAATAAAACGGAAAAAACGACTGTATTCCACCCTACCTGATCCTCCGTACCAAAATACTTCGGAAACAACAGCATCAGCAAAATCAGAACCGTCCCGAGCTCTACGACAAACAGCACGGGATTCGATTTCATGACAAGCGGATTCAGCTTGCGAAAACTATCAAGCAGGGCCTTTCCTATCAATTGTTTCATAGCTCCTCCACATGCAATAACGCATAGATCAAATATAGAAAAATACCAACAGCAAAAATGGAGACGATCACCACAGGAATGTTTTCCCCCTCTTTTTTCGTAGGTTGACAGCCCCAAGACGGCTGAGTAATATTAGGCACAATGATAAATTATGGGAGGTATGGCGTTTGGCCATCTCTAACAAAAAAAAGCTGGAAGCCGAAATCAGCGAAGCATTCATAAAATTTCAGCGCGAACTGATTGGACGAGGTCCACAGGAAGCGAAGACCTACATCGTCGGTGATATGGTCATCGTCAGATTCAAAGGTGTTCTCACCGTCGAAGAAAAGCATCTGTCCAGTCACGATAAAGGTCGCCGCATCGTAAAAGAAATGCGCGAGGTTCTCCGTGAAATGTACAGCGAAGAATCGGAAGAAATCGTAGAAAAGCTGACAAGCCACAAGGTACTATCGAGTCATAGCGACATCAGCACGAAAATGGGTGAACGGATCGAGGTTTATGTATTGGACAAGGACCTCGAAAAAATGTTGGGCTAATTTTACGAAATGCGGCTCCGCCTTCATTTACAGGCGGAGCCTTTTCTATTCCTCTCTTACCCACTCATCTGTTCAGCCAACCAGCCGTAGCCTTTATACCCGGGCTGGCTCACAATGACGTGATTCGCTCCGAGCGCCTTGTATAACATCGCGTTCCGATGCTCCTGCGTCATCACAAAAATCCGGCAGGTGCCCAACTGCTTGAACAGTGTCAGCAAGTCACGTCCCTCCGTCCACTCATCGGGAAAGATGTAGACGGAATGGTAGAGCAGAAAGGATTCCTGATCGCGGTAGCACTCGTCAAATGAGATGGGCAAAAAACGCTGAATCGTCTTGTCTCCAGGCCCCGCAGTCAATGAAAAGGCACCGGGATTCCTCCCCCAAAAAGCTGGCAAACTGTCGCAGCATAGTGTCTGAACAAAAGAAGTGAATGCTTCTCCCTTGCCAATTACGAGATAATGCTTCATAGCAGCGCCTCCCCTTCCTTATTGGAGATCCTCAATGGACGAGATGTTCATGTACGAAGGAACCACGAGTCCGATTTTGGTTCCTTCGAGATTCGGACCCAAATCCTCGATTTGCCCACCAAATTTTTTCACATAGCTCTTATCTGTAGACGGCAGCCAAGCCGCAACCATCCCATCTACATCCCCAATGGCCACTCCTGCCCACATCGGTCCAGTCTGCACCTGACTCAATTCGACTTCATACCCCAGCTTCTTCTCCAGCACATGCTCTACGACATGCGTGCTGGCAATCTCGGAATCCCATGCTACATAAGCGAGAGTTAGTTTCTCTTTTTGAACAGGCTTAATGCCCTCCACCCATTTCGCTACTTTGGCTTCGTTGTTTTTTACCCATTCCGCAGCGGCCACTTCTGGATCTTTTCCGTCAATCATTTGAACCATGACCGACTCCATATCGGCTGGCTCCCACCAGAACTTATCCAGAAATTGATAGGCAGCAGGCTGATCCTCCTTCAGCCCTTTGCGCACGATGGTATGGATTTGTTCCGCTCCGCCAAAGCCGTTCTTCGGATCCGCCAAATATTTCAAATCCATCTTTTTAAACATCCAATGCGGTGTCCAGCCCGTAATGATAATCGGTTCCTTCGCTTCGTACGCCTTGATCAAAGCTGCTGTCATCGCTGCATCTGAGCCTTCGACAAGCTGCCACTTATCCAAGCCATACAGGTTCATGACTTCCTCTGTCTTCACCATCGAGCCAGCTCCTGCGTCGATTCCGATGATTTTGTAGTCGAGCTTTTCTCCTAGCGCGTTGTCCGACGTCTCAGAAGGAATAGGACCGATCACCGTTGCTGTCGGTATTTGTGTGTTTGTGTTTTGGCTGGAGCAGCCTGCAAGCCAAGCTGTCGCTCCCATCATCACTGCCAGTAAAGCTGGAACCGTTTTGTTCATCATGTATTTCTCTCCTTTTTTCCTGCATGTTGAGTAAGCCGATCCAAGACGATAGCGATGATCACGATGGATAGCCCCGCCTCGAATCCTCTTCCTATATCCACTTGGGAAACGGCACGATATACGTCTGCACCCAAGCCTTTCGCCCCGATCATAGCCGCTATGACCACCATCGACAGGGCGAGCATGATGCACTGATTGACTCCCGCCAAGATCGTCGATTTCGCATACGGCAGTTGTACTTTCACGAGCTTTTGCCACCCAGTTGCGCCAAAGGCGTCCGCCGCTTCCTCCATTTCCGCTGGGACCTGGCGTATGCCTAAGTTCGTGAGACGCACGATTGGCGGCAAAGCAAAAATAACGGAGGCAATGACTCCCGGCACCTCGCCCAAGCCGAAGAAAAAGATCGCGGGAATCAAATAAACGAACGCTGGCATCGTCTGCATCAAATCCAGTACTGGCGTGACCAGATTGCGAAACGTATCGTGTCTCGCGCAAAGAATGCCCACTGGAACCCCGATGGCGATCGAAATCATGGTGGAAGTGAGGACGAGTCCCAATGTCTCCATCGTTTCATCCCAGTACCCCAAGTTGTGGATGAGAGAAAGTCCGATAACCGTAAAGACCATGGACGCTCTCCCTGCAAAAATCCACGCAGCAGCCCCTAGCAGCAAGATGAGAATCAGTGAAGGTATCTCTGCCAAAACCGTGGAACAGTAAGTCACCATCGTGGAAATGACGATAGACACTGGATCAAACAATACCCCTTTGTACTGGCCCAGCACCTCCACGAACCCTTCCATCCACTCGCCAATCGGTAGCTTAGGCACGACGTCCATCACTCATCACCTCTGCTCTCTGGTGCTCTTGGACATTGACTTTGCCTACCAGCCCGCCTAACACCGCTCCTTTTACGATGACACCCAACAAACGCTGCTGCTCGCCCACTACAGCAATCGGGACGTGCAGATCTGCCATCATCGGAAACAAACTGTGCAGACGTGCGTCAGGTAAAACGGTAGGGAGGTCGGTTTTCATGATCGTCTCCAGCGAATCTCCCGAACCGATCGCAAGTGATACGTCATACGCCGTAATCAAGCCGAGCAGTGTGCGCTTTTTGTCCACGACGTACAAGCTGGACACGCCGTTATCCATCATGAGTTGCAGCGCCACTCGCGCCCCTTTGTCAGGCGTGATTGCTTCTGCCCGTTTCATCACATTTTCAGCAACGAGGACCCTGGACAGGTCGGCATCCTCCACGAATTTCCGCACGAATTCATCCGCTGGGTCTGCCATGATTTCTTCCGGGCGGCCGATCTGAATGATCTGTCCGTCTTTCATAAAGGCAATCCGATCGCCCAGCCGCAACGCCTCGTGCAAGTCATGTGTAATGAACAGGATCGTCTTTTTCATCGTCATCTGAAGCTCCAGCAGCTCATCCTGCATATCTTTTCGAATGAGCGGGTCCAGTGCACTGAACGCTTCGTCCATCAAGAGAATATCTGGATTATTAGCCAACGCCCGCGCCAATCCGACCCGCTGGCGCATCCCTCCGCTCAATTGATCCGGGTACGCATTTTCCCACTCGGTTAATCCAACAAGCGCGAGTGCTTCCCGTGCTTTTTCTTGCCGGAGCCCTGGTAGTACTTGTTGAATCTCCAATCCAAACTCGACGTTTTCTCGTACCGTCCGCTGAGGAAACAGGGCGAAATTTTGGAAAACCATCCCGAGCTTCTTCCTCCGCACCTCACGTAAAGCCGTTGCCTTCATGTCCACGATCTCTTCCCCATCGATCTCGATGCTTCCGCTCGTTGGGTCAATCAGTCGATTACACAGTCGGATTAAGGTTGATTTGCCACTGCCGGACAGGCCCATGATCACGAAGATTTCACCTTCCTCGACTTCAAAACTGACCTGATTTACCCCGATAGACTGGCCCGTTTGCTTGTAAATTTGTTCTTTTGTACGTCCTTCCGCCAGCAGCTTCAAGGCCAGCTCGGGCTGCTTGCCGAACACTTTTGTCAGTTGATGGACTTTCATTTTGGGCATGGTATCCCTCATCCTTCGTTTTTTCGTAAATGTAAAAAGCCCGCGAAGTTTCCACACTCCAGCAAAACCAAGCAGGCACGCTTGATTTTTACTCGTGTTGAAAATCCGCAGGCTTACGTAATACCTGGCGTCCATTTTCAGGACGCCCTGTACTCTGTCTTCCTGATTTCGATTGTCAGCGGTTTATGTCGTACCAACTGCCTCCCAGCGATCCACATCATTTCTTTCACGACTGTATCGCGTAAGCTGCTTATCGGTATTGCCATAAAAAATAGGCCGATCCATCCTTTTTCTCCAGAACAAAGGTCCCAAAGAAAAAGCCTGCATCGGCCTATCACACGCCCGCAAGGAATCCCCTTGTTGCGCATAAAATGCCTAGACTTTATCCATCCATGACCTTCCCTGCTTTGGCCGACGAGGTTAGCTGACGGGTAGGATGGCAGAGAAGACATTTCCTCATCCCTCCTGATCACTCAGGATTAACCCCAAAAGATTGGTTCCCCCGCTTCCGAGAATCTCGGAACTAGGCCGTATGTGTTGTTTCCTATTGAATCGTGATTGTGATTTGAATTATACGCTCGCTTCCAGTTATTGTGAACGTTCGTTTAGCACGGTTTTAACCGGACTTTGTCTTTCTTTACGAATCGGATTAGATTAGCTCTCGGTTGCTCATTCGATTAAAGGAATCGTGCGTAATTCTCTCTCGCTTGTGGGGTGGGGAGGAAACAGGAGAAAACGCTCAGCTTCTTGGAACACCTGCTGGGAAGCATGTTGTGCCCGGCTCCGTGAAAAAAAGCGAAACCGCGTCCAAAGTGGTCCACTCAAGATGTGTCTCAGAGGTGGACGCTAAAGGCAGTTTCTCTTTTTTTCACTGCGCCTCGGTAGGTGTGTCCAAAGATCTTCGCTTATTTCTCCTGTTTCCTCTACGAGCTGTTGGGTTTCTACATGCTTTTTAAAGAAGCAAATCCCTTGAACGATGCTTTCAAGATGTAAAGAATAGCCGCTCGGGAAGAAGACCATTTCCAGTCCTAGCGCCTCTGGAGCCCTACCTAGCGGAGAAATGAATGGCGGGGGTTTTCAGCTTCAACCTCTGCGAATACATCTTCGAAACTCTACTTTTGAAGCGCTCCCGACATTCATTTCGTAGCGGACAGTCTAACCCCTTGCGGGGCGTAGGCCGAAGCGTAGACTGGAAATGGGCTTCTTCCCCTCCACTACAGCCACTTTTACCTCAACACAAAAAAGCTCCCGCCTCAATGAATCAGGCAGGAGCTTTGCTTTTCAAAGACACGATGATTAAACGACGTCGTAGCCTTGGTCTTCGATTGCTTCTTTTACTGCTTCGAGTGTCAATGTGCTCTCGTTGTAGGAAACATCAACCTTTTTATCTGCCAAGTGTACTTTTCCTTCTGCCCCCAGATCTTTCAATGTGTTCTCGATGCGCGCTACGCATTTGTTGCAAGACATACCTTCTACGTTCAATGTGATATTTGTCATGATCAATCTCTCCTTACATTTTATGTTGTATAGGTAAGGCGGACAAAGCCGCTTGTTACTGTTGTTACAGCTTTACTCGTTGCAGTCTCAGTGCGTTGAGTACAACGGATACGGAGCTGAAGGCCATTGCGGCACCAGCGAGCCATGGAGCGAGGAAGCCGATTGCGGCAATCGGGATGCCCAAAGTGTTGTAGGCCAATGCCCAGAACAGGTTTTGCTTGATGTTGCGAATGGTGCGTTTGCTCATCTCGATGGCGTCAGCGACACTAGTCAGTTCGCCGCGCATCAAGGTAATATCGGCTGCTTCCATAGCCACATCTGTACCTGTACCGATTGCCATACCGACGTCAGCGGTAGCAAGTGCAGGAGCATCGTTGATACCATCGCCAACCATCGCTACTTTTTTGCCTTGTTCTTGCAGTTTTTTCACTTCTGCGGCTTTGCCTTCAGGCAGGACTTCTGCGATGACGTGATCGATTCCTGCTTCACGGGCAATGGCCTCGGCAGTTTGACGGTTGTCACCGGTCATCATGATTACAGTCAATCCCATTGCTTTCATGCGCTGAACAGCTTGCTTGGAGGTTGGTTTGATCGTATCCGCTACGGCAATCAAGCCAGCGAGCTTGCCTTCGACGACTGCGAGCATCGCCGTTTTACCGGAGCGCTCCAGTGCCAGCATGGTATCAGACACTGCTTGGTACGAAATTTGATGTTTTTCCAGCAAGCGACGAGTACCGACGAGTACTTCTTTGCCAGAGACGGTTGCCTGGATACCGAAACCAGGAATGGCTTCAAAAGAACCTGTATCGGACAGGGTGATTCCTTTATCCGCAATACCGCGAACGATGGCTTGAGCCAATGGGTGCTCGGAATTTTTCTCAGCGGCACCGACCAAAGAGAGCAGCTCTTGTTCTTCGATATCAATGGCGATGACGTCTGTCAGTTCTGGCTCGCCTTTGGTTACGGTCCCTGTTTTATCGAGGACGATCGTATCCAGGTGGTGAGCCGTCTCCAGATGCTCCCCGCCTTTGAACAGGATGCCCAACTCAGCTGCGCGTCCAGAGCCAGCCATGATCGAGGTCGGTGTAGCCAAACCGAGGGCGCACGGGCAAGCGATTACGAGTACAGCAATTGCTTTTTCCAGAGCCTCACCGAAGTTGCCAGGTATAACGAAGAAGTACCAGATCAAGAAGGTAAGAATAGCAATCCCTACTACGATTGGGACAAAAATCCCGGAGATGCTGTCAGCTACGCGCTGAATCGGTGCTTTTGTTCCTTGTGCTTCTTCCACTACTTTAATGATTTGCGCCAGAGCCGTTTCTTTTCCGACTTTGGTTGCTTGAACCTTCAAGAAGCCGTTTTTGTTCAAGGTGGCGCCGATAACGGTATCGCCTGCGGCTTTATCCACCGGAATACTTTCACCAGTCAGCATCGATTCATCAACTGCGGACTGTCCTTCCATGACGATGCCATCGACAGGTACTTTGTCGCCCGGTTTCACGTGAACGACGTCGCCCAGTCTCACTTCTTCTACAGGAATGGTCATTTCGACGCCATCCCGTACGACTACTGCTGTTTTTGCTTGCAAGCCCATCAGCTTGCGGATCGCTTCCGAAGAGCGTCCCTTTGCTTTCATCTCAAACAGTTTACCCAAGACGATCAACGTGATCAGTACCGCACTGGTCTCAAAGTACAGCTCCAGCATGTGGCCGCCATGAGCACCGATGGAATCGATCGCGACCCACAGGCTGTAGAAATAAGCAGCTGAGGTACCGAGAGCAACCAGCACATCCATGTTAGCACTCTTGTTGCGAAGGGCTTTGAAAGCTCCCACGTAAAACTGTGCTCCGATGATGAATTGTACCGGTGTTGCCAATGCGAGCTGTACCCACGGATTCATCAAGATTTCAGGCAGCCAGATAAACGAGGTGAAGGAAAAATGGCTCACCATCGACCAGAGCAGCGGGAGCGACAGAATCGCGGAAATCCAGAACTTGCGGGTCTGCCGATTGATTTCTTCCTGGCGACGATCTACTTTTTCTTCTTCTTTTCCATCTTCCTTGCGCGTCGCCTGATACCCTAGCTTCTCTACCTTTTGAATGATGTCCGTCACACTTACCTGTGATGAATCGTACTCGACTGTGGCTGTTTCCATCGCCAGGTTCACGTTTGCTTTCAGAACCCCAGCTGTTTTGTTCAAGCCTTTTTCGATCCGTGTGGAGCAAGCCGCACATGTCATTCCCGAGATGTTTAGCTCCACCTTGTCAGTGACGACGCCATAGCCGAGCGATTCAATTTTGGAGCGGATGTCGTCGATATTCGTTCTCGTTGGATCGAACACGACTGTGGATTTTTCCAAAGCCAGATTGACATTGGCGGTCTCCACTCCCTCCATTTTTCCCAAGCCCTTCTCGATGCGCAGTGCACAAGCTGCGCAAGTCATCCCTGAGATTGCGACTGTTGCCTCTGCTGTTTTGGCGCTCATTATAATCCCTCCAAATACCCTCAAGGGGTATATTTTATCGTATCGTTTCCCTAACGTTGTTTCCTGATCACATCTTTACTATACAATACCCCCTCAGGGTATATCAAGCACTTTTTTCAATTTTTTTCTAAATGGGCTGTAAGCTGGCGTCTGTACTGAACCGGCATCAGTTTGTTTACTGTTCTTTTTCGTAATTTCTAACCACTTTTTTGTGTTAAATGAAGGATGTGACTAACAGCTAATTACTTACGTATTCATTCAGAGTAAAATCATTCAGATACAAATAGCTTTAAGGAGATTGAAATTATGGAAACGAAATCACGGAAAGTCATTTTAGCTGGTACCATATGCTATACGATTTTAATTTTATTTTTTATGTTCTTTGCGTTTAACAGGCTCGACGGTGCAACTAGTGTAGATGGATACACCTTTATCCTTGCTCCAGAAGGAGTGCCACTTAAATTTCCAGAACTAAATTATTCATGGATTGTTGATTTCGGAAACGTTGCTGCTTTTATCCCTTTTGGAATACTATTTCCCCTGTTGTATCGTGTAAGATTTGGGAAGTTCATATCCTTGTTTGTCTTAGCGATTCTCGTTCTAGAAACTGTTCAGGCCCTAACATATCTTGGTAGCTTTGATATCAATGATGTGATATCCAATACAATAGGGGCAGCGATTGGTTATGTTGCCTATCGAGTTGGATTTTCTTCAAACATTTCTTATAAAAAGCTCATGACTTCGGCTCTATCTATTGTTGTCCTTATAATTGGAGTCATGGTGGTTTCTGAAATCATCAAAAAAAGAGAAGGCCCTATTCAGTCATTAACTGTTATGAAAGAAGTGACAGGAACTACACCTATGACTGAGAACCTCCCAAGCTTCACCGTAGCAGGTGAGCGAATAGAGCCGAAAATGAACGTGTATAGCAGTGAAGGTGAAGCAACCAAAACATACAACTATATTCTTGGGAACATAGAAAATGTCTGGCTTTATTTCTATTTCGGTATTCCCGACAATGGAGACGTTAAGGGTGAAGCCAAAATCATCGTAGATGGACAAGAAATATCTCAGTTAAACGAACAATCTTATCAAGGGGCAGAGGCTTTGCGGGAGTTGCCTTTTAACGAGGTAAACGAAATTACTATTATCGTTTCTGGAAACGCTAAGCTGTGGGACGTTGGAATCCGTGGAATGCAACATTGGTGGGAGTGAGTAAAATAAACGAAACGAGCCCTAGAAGCGATTCTAGAGGCTCGTTTTTCTTTGACTGTTTTGTTGTTCAATCTCTCTTATTTACCTTGATTCGCTTCTTTCTGATAAGCTGCCGCGATTTTCGCAGCTACTTCAGCATTGTGTTTCACCAGCGCGATGTTCGTTGCCAAGCTCTTGCCTTCTGTCAGCTTTTTCACTTTATCGAGCATGAATGGCGTTACCTGTTTACCTGCAATGTTGTTTTCTTTTGCTTCTGCGAGTGCTTTCTGGATCACAGCCTCGATTTCCTGGTGGTTCAGTGCATCAGATTCTGGTACTGGGTTCGCGATAATCATACCGCCTTTGAGTCCCAGATCCCATTTGGTGTTCATCATCTTACCGACTTCTTCCGGAGTATCGATGCGCATGTCTACGCCAAATCCGCTTTCGCGAGCGAAGAAGGATGGGAATTCATCTGTGCGGTAGCCCACAACTGGTACACCTTGTGTTTCCAAATATTCGAGTGTGCGGCCGATATCGAGGATCGATTTCGCGCCTGCGCATACTACAGCTACATCTGTTTGCGCCAGCTCAGTCAGGTCAGCAGATACGTCCCAAGTGATTTCGCCTTCACGGTGTACCCCGCCGATACCGCCAGTTGCAAACATGTGGATGCCAGCCATCTCAGCTGCGATCATGGTAGCTGCTACTGTAGTCGCACCGATTTTACCGCTAGCCAAAATGTACGCGAAGTCGCGACGGCTTACTTTTGCTACATTTTTGTTCGTCGCAAACTCTTCCAGCTCGCTGTCAGTCAAACCGATTTTGATTTTGCCGTCCATGATCCCGATCGTAGCTGGTACAGCACCGTTGTCGCGAATGATTTGCTCTACTTCTTTTGCCATTTCAATGTTTTGCGGATATGGCATACCGTGCGAAATAATCGTCGTCTCCAGAGCAACTACCGGCAGGTTGTTCTCCAGTGCGTGGCGTACTTCCTCAGTAAAGGTCAAATATTGTTTCATCTCTTATCGCTCCTTTTCGAATTGTTCTACGGCCAGTTCCAATTGTTCTGCTTTTAATAGAGGAGATACGGACTGCTCTGTTTGCAATGTCAGAGCCGATGCTGCCAATCCAAGGCGGCACGCTCTCTGGAAAGACTCTCCGTTTACAATGCCATACAAGAGTCCCGACGCGAACGCATCTCCCGCACCTGTTACATCTACCACTTCCGTTGGATATGGAGACATATGCTCCTCAACGTCCTCGGATTGATAGTAAATGCCTTCTTCGCCCAAGGTCACGATGACGTGCTTGACGCCTCGTTCCCTGATCTTGCGGCAAGCCTCGGCGCATTCTTCGATCGTCGTGATCTTCATGCCAGCCATCAGCTCGGCTTCTTCGCGATTCGGCAAAATCGCTTCTACTCCGTCCAATTGCTGTGGGAGCTTCTTTGCTTTAATGGAAGAGACCGGGTCAACGAAGAGCAGGATGTTTTCCTCCCGGCATCGTTCGATGATGTAGGCCAAGCAGTCCGCCGGAATGTTTGTATCGATGAAAACCACGTGGGCTGCTGCAATGTGCGACCATTTTTCCGCGAACATCTCCGGTGTGAGAGCATCGTAAATATCCATGTTCGCCAAGGAAACAACCATCTCGCCATCAATATCGAGAAGCGCGGTATACGTTCCCGTCCGCTGTGTAGGCAGTCGCCACACTTGGCTGATGTGCACCCCGTGCTTTTTCGTCTCCTGCAAGAGCCATTCGCCTTCTTTGTCCTCACCAATGCTGGTAATGAGTGACGTATTGCAGCCAAGACGACCGAGGTTCTCCGCGATATTCCGTGCCACCCCTCCACACGATTCCATAATCGTTACGGGATTGGATGATTGTAGACGCACCTGTTGCTTTCCGCGTGCTTTGCGGTCCAGGTTGGCTCCACCGATACAAGCAATCATTCCTTCATCACGAAGTACATAAGCCCGACCTTTGATTTCCCCGCGTTTGGTCAACTGTGCGATGTAGCCAGCTACCGCTGAACGTGAGATGCCAATCAGATCAGCCAGCTCCTGTTGCGTGATAAAAGGATTTTGCCGGATATGATGAAGGATCTGCATGTCTTTTTCCACGGTCATCCTCCTTTCTTCTGTTTCGCTTTCACAGCTCGTTTACAAACAAAAGTTTATCATAAGGACAATTGTTTGTACAGGCGTGTTTTTTATTTTATTTTTTATCTCAATTTGACAAATCTGATTATGATCATGTAGGATTATCTTAAATTAAAGATATCGAAATTTCGATGTATAGGAGGGTCCATATGTCTGACAAACCACTGCGAAATGATCCCCTCGATCTTTTTGTAGTTTTATCGAGGTCATACAACTGGGTTACCGCTCACTCCAATCGTCACATTCGCCAACATGGACTTAATCCAACCGAATTCGGGGTACTAGAGGTATTATTTCATAAAGGTCCTCAACCATTGCAGCAAATTGGCGAAAAAATCTTGATCTCCAGCGGAAACATCACATACGTTGTGGACAAACTCGAAAAGAAGCAACTGCTCATTCGCAAGCCCTGTTCGGCAGACCGCCGCGTCATTTATGCGGAACTCACAGATAAAGGGCATCAATTCTTATCCGAAATCTTCCCTCCTCATCAACTCTCCATTGAGAAAGCGATGGAAGGTCTCACACCAGAAGAACAGCGTCAAGCAATTGAACTGCTAAAAAAGTTGGGACGCACTGCTCAGGCTTCTTATTAGATGAGCAGTCCCCTCTCTCCACCACAATCGTTTTAAAAAAGTGTTGACAAAAGATCTTAAACGTAATAATCTTAAAATCAAGATTTACACATTAAAAGTTAGTCACTTACTAAACGGAAGGGGAATGAAATTTCCATGAGTAAAGTACTTTTTATTAAAGCAAATGATCGCCCAGTTGAGCAGGCAACAAGTGTAAAGTTGTACGAAGCTTTCACAAAAACATACAGAGAGACACATCCAAACGACGAAATCGCTGAATTGGATCTGTTTGCAGCAAACCTCCCTTACTATGGCAATGACTTGCTCACTGCTATGTGGAAAGCAGGAAACGGCATCGAACTGACTGCTGAAGAGCAAAAAGGTGCTGACCTGGTAAACAAATACCTGAACCAATTTGCAGATGCTGACAAAGTGGTTATCGCATTCCCTATGTGGAACTTCGCTGTTCCAGCAGTTCTGCACACGTATGTAGACTACCTCTCCCAAGCAGGCAAAACATTTAAGTACACTGCTGAAGGTCCAGTTGGTCTGATGGGCGACAAAAAAGTTGCTCTGTTGAGCGCACGTGGTGGCGTTTATTCCGAAGGCCCTATGGCTGACATCGAAATGGCTAACAAATACATGCGCACTGTGCTCGGCTTCTGGGGCATCAGCAATGTAACGGAAGTGATCGTAGAAGGTCACAACCAATTCCAAGACAAAGCAGCTGAGATCGTTGCAGCTGGTGTAGAAAAAGCAGCAAAACTGGCGGAATCCTTCTAAGGCCCGCCAGCCTTTTTGGACAAATATCTCAAAATAAAGATATACTAATTAATAATAATTAAGGAGAGATGAAAAGTGTTGGATACTGGATTGTTATTGATTCGTTTGGTCATCGGTTTGACGTTTGCAGGTCATGGTGCGCAGAAGTTGTTTGGCTGGTTTGGCGGTTATGGTTTGAAAGGAACAGGTGGCTGGCTGGAGTCCATCGGAGTGAAACCTGGCGTAGCGATGGCCTTTGTCGCTGGATTGGCTGAACTCGCAGGCGGTCTGATGTTTGCGGCAGGCGTAGGTATCTGGGCAAGTTCTATTCTGCTTGCATTCACAATGCTGGTTGCCATTCTGAAGGTACACGGTCAAAATGGATATTGGGTCACACAAAACGGATTCGAATACAACCTGACGTTAATCGCAGTTGTTATTGGTGTGGCGTTGATCGGTCCGGGCGCATACGTTTTGTTGTAATGGTGACCCCTCACCACCCGTAAGCCAGCAATTGTACTAAGGGAGGTACATCAGATGGAAATCCGCGTCTACACACAGAACGAGCAAGCAAAAGGACATTTTGGCGACGGTGAAATCGTAGAGAATAAACCAATTGGCTTCCCTCATGAAGGCTCCGTTGTCAAACGGGTAGGACCACTTTTTTACTGGGCATGGGCAAAATCACTGAAGACATTTGAAATTCCGCTGCACCCCCACTCCGGCTTTGAAATTTTGTCGTACGTCCTCACAGGGACAGTCGGACATCGGGACACGCTCGGAAATCTTCAAGAGGTGTCGACAGGCGGCGCGCAGATCATGCAAACCGGTTCAGGTGCTTACCATGCAGAAGAGCTTGGCAAGGATACGGAAATGTTTCAAATCTGGTTTGAACCGCATCTCGCACAAACGACGAAGCAACCGCCGACTTACCATCAGTATGATCATGAGGAGTTTCCGTCTGAGGATGTTGATGGTGTGCAAGTGAAACACATCATCGGATCTTCTGCGCCCATTCAGTTGGTCACAGATTCCTTGATGAGCGACATCACGATTCCCGCTGGAAAATCGTATGCAAAAGAACTCCTGGCTGGTTATGCTCACGCAGTCGTCATAGTAGAAGGGAACGGAAGTGTTGCAGAGAAAGCAACTGTCAGCGAGAACCACACCCCGGCAACCAAAGGTGACTTTGTCGTTCTCTCCTCCGAGGAAAGCAACACAGCCATCTACCAAGCATCCACGGATGCTCCGCTCCGCCTGGTGTTGATTCAAGTACCAACTGAAGTTGATTATCCACTCTATCGTAAATAATCAATTCTTCCAAAGGCCCTTATTCTATCATCAAGCCCGACCGTCACATTTTTGTGACGGTCTTTTTCGTATAAACTCCGCCTCCTCATGGGACATTAACGAGGAAATCGTTAACAATTTTTGGTTCCGATCAGAAAGGAAGTTGAACGTGGAAGATATCGTGATGACCAGAGCCATATTCGGGACGACTATGGCCTTTCACATTATTTTTGCGACCTTGGGCGTTGGTCTCCCGCTCATGATCTTGCTGGTGGAGCTCCTCTTTTGGCGGACGCGTGACCGCGATTACGAGATTATGGCCAAACGCTGGACAAAAGCCCAGGCGATCTTACTAGGTGTCGCGATCCCCTCTGGAACGATTGCTGGGGTCCAGCTCTCCCTGTTATGGCCTGGGTTCATGGAGATTGTCGGCAGGGTGATCTCGCTGCCCTTTCAGATCGAAATATTCGCTTTCTTCGTGGAAGCCTTATTTATGTCCATTTACGTCTACGCAGCTCACCGCCTATCCCGCAACATGCGTTTGTTGAGCTTGTTCATGGTTTTGCTTGGTGCGACGGCCTCCGCGATTCTGATTACGAATGTCCACGCTTTCGAAGGCACGCCAACTGGCTTCCGTATGGTCGATGGGCAGATCGTCGACGTGGACCCGTGGAAAGCTTTTTTCAATCCCAGCTTTATCGTGACGGCAGGTCATGTAACTGTCTCTGCTTATATGACGGGGGCATTCATTGTCGCTGGAGTGGCAGCGTGGAAAATGCTGCGCGCCGAAAAAGGCAGTCAGGTTTATTTGTATCATCAAAAAGCACTCTTGGCCGGCTTGATTGTGGGCGGCACCTTTTCCCTTTTAACCGCCTTGAACGGTCATGAATCCGCACAGCTTTTGCATAAATACCAGCCGGAAAAGCTGGCAGCTGCGGAAGGACTGTTTGAAACACAAGCATACGCCCCACTCGCGATTGGCGGCTTTACCGATCCCGAGACGAAAGAAGTCAAATACGCCATCGAGATTCCATGGGCGCTCAGCTTCCTTGCAGCCAATCGCTTTGACGAGGTCGTGGTCGGTCTGGATGATTTCCCACAGGAGCTGTGGCCTCCACTCTACGTCCATACGCTGTTTAACGGGATGGTCATCATCGGCAGCTTATTGATCTTCGTTGGTTTCATCGGCTTCGCTTGGAAGAAGCTCCTGAAACGCTCTCAGTTTCCGCGCTGGGTTCTTTGGGTATTTGTCGCAAGTGGACCGCTCGCCTTGTTAGGCATTGAATTCGGCTGGATCTTTGCCTGCACAGGACGCCAGCCATGGGTAGTTTATCGTGTGATGAAAACAGTAGATGCCGCTACCCAAGCAGCAGGCATCTCTACCCTGTTTTGGATTTTCCTTTCGGTGTACGTATTTTTCGCGATCGTCACCCTGCTCGTATTCCGTAGCTATTTTGGCCGCCACCCCTTGGAGCTCGATCCGCCAGAACAGCCAAAAGTGGACGGAGGAACGGTATGACCGACACGATTATTGCCATTACGCTGCTCTGGATTTTCGTCGTCATTTATTCCGTCGCTGCCTCCTTCGACTTCGGTGCAGGTTTTTGGTCGATGATCTATTTGAATCGGGAAAAAACCAAAGCCACTCAAATCGCCAATCGCTATCTCTCGCCCTCCTGGGAGGTCGTGAATGTCTTTATCGTGTTAATTGTTGTCGCGCTCGTTACCTTTTTCCCTGGCGCGACCTACACATTGGGAAGCCTGCTGCTAGTTCCCGGATGTCTCGTGGTGTTATTGATGCTGATTCGCAGTACGTTCATGGTGTTTTCGCATCTGATTTACAAGTATGACAAGATGCTCAGCATCGTCTCCGGCGTTACCGGGATATTGGTGCCAGCTCTGTTAATCAGCGTGCTTCCTGTGACACAGGGTGGGTTGTCTCGAACGATAAATGGTGTGGAGTATCTCGATTGGGGACTGTTTTTGACCAGCCCGCACGTCTATTCTTTCATTGGTCTTGCCGTCAGCAGCACACTCTTCCTCTCGTCGCTGCTTCTCGCAGACTACTCCTTCGTCGCAGGTGAAAAGCAAGCCTTCACCGTCTACCGCCGGGATGCGGTGTTTCTGGGTCCGATTACGTTGCTTGCGGCATTGGTTACCGTGCTCACGATGCAACTGGAGGCAAAATGGCTATATGACCGCATGCTCGACTATTTGCCTTGGCTTATTGCATCGGCGGTCTGCTTTTTCATTAGTTATATCGCTCTCCTACTGCCCCAAGACCGTCGATACTTCGGCATCCATCTTCCTCGGATTGCGGTCATTGTCGCCACGACGCAATACCTGCTCGCCAGCTATGCGTACGGTGCAGCGCGCCTCCCCTACATCGTCTATCCCCAAGTGACGATTGAGTCCAGCTTTACACATCCCGATACGTTCCACGCTCTGTTCATTTGTTATTTGGTCGGCTTTGCGATTCTCGTACCCGGTTTTATTTATTTCTGGCGTCTGTTCATGAAGGACGAGCAGTATGTACGGCAAAAATAGCATTTTCACGATACGCAAAAGTAAAGAGGCTTCGCCCTGATACGGCGGAGCCTCTTTTTTGTTCGGCAGAAGCACAATCAGAAGATTTTCTCTTCCTCGAGCATCATTTTTTGCTCAAACGGCGCCGTTAGTACGATCAACGTATAGGAGAAACCGAAATCCCCGGTACGTTCCGAGAAGGCAACCAATTCCTCCGTCGACCTTGTTACCACTTTCAGCATGTAGTTGTACTCCCCACTGATCCGGTACATGTCCGTCACTTCCGGCGATTGCTTGCAGAAATCGATAAACGCCGCACATTGCTTGGTGCGGAACATGACAAAAGCAGTCGTGTGCTTGCCCAGCTTTTCTTGAGAGATCGACGCGTGGTAGCCCGTAATGATTCCCTGCTCCTCCAGACGGCGGACCCGCTCCTTCACAGCGGGCTGCGTCATCCCGATGATTCTCCCCAGCTCGGCGAATGGAATCCGCGAATTTTCGTGCAACAAGCTAATGATTTTGTAATCGATTTGGTCCACGCAGATCACCCTTTCAAATCCATAAGTGTCTCCTGCCAAATAACTTGTATATAGAAAGCCATTTATCGTAAACACCTTGGTTCATGTATGTAAATTATAGAAATCGTTTCGTAAAATGTCACTACATCAATTTTGTTAGCCCAAGGAGTGAACCACCTTGTCCAAAAAATATTTAATCCTATTGCTAGCCTTGGGAGAATTCATGATTGGCACGGCTGAGTCAATCGTGACCGGAATCATCGGCATGATCGCAGATGACACCGGTGTATCCCTCTCCCTCGCTGGTCAGTTAGTGACCGCCTTTTCCCTGGCTTTTGCCTTTGGAGCTCCGGTCTTGATTGCACTCACTGCGGGAGTAGAGCGCAAAAAACTCATCCTTTGGACGCTATTTTCTTTCATAGTGGCAAACCTGCTCGCATCCATAAGCCCAAGCTTCTCCCTATTGATGCTATCCCGCATTCTGCTGGGGCTTTGCGGAGGCATCTACACCGTGGTAGCTCTCGCGCAAGCGGCTAACATGGCCTCCCCAGAGAAAAAAGGCAGCTCCATCGCGATCATCCTCATGGGCTTCAGCCTCTCGCTTGTGCTTGGGGTTCCACTTGGCACCATGCTGGGAGACATCTGGGGATGGCGCCCTGTTTTCACGCTCATTGCCATCCTGACACTCATTCCCTTCTTCGCCATCTTGGCCTATTTGCCGAAGCAGCAAGGAGAAGAGGCCGTCCCGCTACGCAAACAGTTGGCAGCACTCCGCAACAAACGGGTGATCCATGCGCTATTTATCTCGTTGTTCTTTGTCACAGGGTATTCCACCGTCTATACCTACATTACTCCGCTTCTACAGAGCACCGCCGCCATGACGACTGCTTGGGTAAGCACCACGCTTTTCTTGGCAGGACTCGCTAGTGTGGCCGGCTCGCGGATCGGAGGCGTCTCCACCGACAAATGGGGGATTCGCCCCACGCTGTATGTCAGCTTGCTTCTCCATGCGGCTATCCTGCTCATCCTGCCGCTGTCTTCGCAACTGTTCACGTGGGCAATCATCACCGTTATGTTCTGGGTAGCTGCCGTGCAAACCACCGTTCCAGCCCAGCAGTATTATTTGATCACGTTGTCCCCTCACTCTTCGCAGGTGGCTCTCAGTATGAACACCTCGGTCTTTCAGCTAGGGCTGGCGCTGGGTGCAGGACTTGGTGGAGTGATCGTAGACCATGTAGGTATTGTTCACATCAGCTGGGTCGGCGGTCTGCTCGTTCTCGTCGGCTTTGGCTTTGCCTGGGCTTCGTTTGCTCAGGAAAAAAGGCAGGAAAGCTTACAAGCGTAAAAACGTAACATTACAATAGAAACGAGAAAAACCCGCCAAGGCTTCAACGCCCGAACGGGTTTGTTTTTTCATCAACCAATCGCCTAGACCAATGCTGGCTTTTTCTCCAACATCGTGCCTTCCTGCGCGTAACGTACGTGCCAGGAGAACGCCTTTTCCAGTACATGCGGGGTGTGCCCGCCGCGTGTGAGTGCTTCCTCGTAGTACGCCATCAATTGATCGCGGTACATCGGATGCGCACAATTCTCGATAATTTTGATGGCTCTTTGACGCGGAGCCAAACCTCTCAGGTCAGCCAAGCCTTGTTCGGTCACGATAATGTCTACATCGTGCTCAGTATGATCCACATGGGAGGCAAACGGTACGATGCTCGAAATGTTTCCACCCTTGGCAATCGACTTGGTTACGAAGATACCCAGACGTGCATTGCGAGCAAAATCGCCAGAGCCGCCGATACCGTTCATCATTCGTGTACCCGATACATTAGTTGAGTTGACGTTGCCGTAGATGTCCGCTTCAATCGCGGTATTGATCGCAATCAGACCGAGGCGGCGAATCAGCTCCGGATGGTTCGTGATTTCTTGCGGACGCAGCAACAGCTTGTCACGGTATTGGGCGAAATTCTCGGTGACCTGCTTCATCTTTTCAGCCGTCAGCGTGATCGAACAGCCTGAGGCAAACGAAATTTTACCTGCATCAAGCAAATCAAACACGGCATCCTGTAGCACTTCCGAGAAGACAGTCAGATCCGTGAATTCCGAATCCAAAAATCCGTTGAAAACCGCATTCGCTACCGATCCGATTCCCGATTGCAATGGTGCGAGATTGTTCGGCAAGCGCCCCTCTTTTACCTCCTGACGCAAAAACTCGATCAGATGTGCCGCAATCTGCGCCGTTTCTTCGTCCGGTTCCACAATCGTCGAGGGTGAATCCAACTGATTCGTCAGGACAATCCCTTTTACTTTATCCGGATCGACAGGAATCCCTGCTGTGCCTATTCGCTGATCAACGGACGTGAGCGGAATCGGTTCACGCTCTCCCTGTTTCGCTGGTGTATAAATATCATGGATGCCTTCCAACTCCACCGATTGAGCCATATTCAACTCAATGATGACATGCATGGCATTTTCCACGAAAATATTGGAGTTCCCCACGGACGTAGCCGGAATGATCATGCCCTCTTCTGTAATTGCAACCGCTTCCACAATTGCGTAATCGATAGCGTCTATCGCTCCCTGACGAATCGCTTCCGCTGTATGCGACAAATGCTGGTCAACGAACATCATGCTACCATCGTTGATTTTTTTGCGCATGACCGGATCTGCTTGAAAAGGCAATCGCTTGTTGATGATCCCCGCTTCCGCCATCACAGCATCCACATCGGAGCCGAGTGAAGCTCCTGTATATACGTTTACGCCAAAAGGCTTGTTCTCTTTTTTCGCCAGCTCAGCCAATGCGAGCGGCACGACCTTGGCATCACCAGCACGCGTGAAACCACTTAACCCGATTGTCATGCCATCCTCAATCCATCCTGCTGCTACCTCAGCCGTCACGATTTTATCTGCCAGTCGTTTATCGCGTAAGCGCTCCCGCATCATTGTGACCTCCCATGCCATCTTTATTGCCTTTACACTAGCACACGGATTCTGAGCGGGCACTCGATTTTCAACAAAACAGAAAATTTACGCGGCTATCAAGAAAAAACGACAGCGAACCATTCTCATTTGTCAGATATTTCAGAAGCCGAGCAATTGCCGAAACGAGCTGGCGTACGACTGACTCACAGGAACTCTCGTCTTTTGCTTGTCCTTCATCTCCAATAAAAACGTCGAATGAAAATGCGGGTGAATAAAGCCGATCGATTCCATATTGACGAAATACGACCGATGACAGCGCACAAATCGCTCTTGCGGGAGCATGTACTCCAGTTCAGCCATGTTGTATTTGTTCGCATATGATCCACTAGCCGTATGCAGAAGCGTTTTTCCTTCATGAGAGCTGATAAAGACGATCTCCGTTAACGAAATGGGCAGCCAGCCGTCCTCCCCTTTTCCGACCAAAAACGATAGACGCGCCTCCGGATTTGTGAGCGGAACGTTTTGAGGTGGATAGATGGCGGTAATACAGCCCATGACCTGACCATTTCGCACTAATGGAAGCGAGAGTCCATAGTACGGCACGCCAAAAATACGACTCTCCACCTGATGCCCCACTTTTCCCATTTCCATGAGCGCTTGATGTGTAGCCGAGCCTATGGGGACGAGATCCCCTGGCGTAATTTTCAAGTCAATATTGGAACTCGGTTGATAGTATAAGTATTGTGAGCCGTCCGAGATCGCAATCGATACCCCGTCTGGCACGACTTCCCCAATCATTTGCAGCACCTCTGGAACCACTCTGTCCCCCATGCTGATTCCTCCTGTTATTGCTTTTTGATCTTCTCTACCTTCTATTAAAACACATTCCCCTGCTGCGGATGTTCAAAAAGCCGGCTTTTGATCACGTAGTAATTCTGGAAGCTCTTGCTACATCGAAAGAGGCGTTCACCTTCGAAGTCCGGTGCTCATGTAGGTCCCCTACACTCCGCTCCTCCTTCTTCAAGCTCTCGCCACTTTCTCGGTGCTGAAAAGCCGACTTTTTGAACTAGCATTTGCCCGCAAATCAATCCTTGTCTTTCCTCTCTATACAAGCGAATCCATCCGATTACAGCCAGGCATTGTGCTATCATGAGATTACAAAACATTCACGATTGTTTGAGCAAAGGCGGTGCAGCATGGACCACACCATTGTCTTGATTGCAAAAGGAACGGACACTCTCGAATTTTTGTTAAAAGAACTGCGGGCTTATTTCGAGCCGTATTGCAAAGTCATCGGTTATGCCAGCCATGAGCACATTCCCGATTTGAGCGGAGTCGATCATATCTTTATCACAACCAAATCCCCGGAGCTGTACACAATTGCCCGTCAAGCTGTCGCCGACTCCGTACCCATCACGGTTTTAAACCGTTTTTTCGAGTTGCGCAAAATGAAAGCGCTGATGCAGATTCCTCCGGGGACGACCGTCCCTGTCATGAACAATTCGCCCGTGACGGCACAAGAGGTCATCCAAAATTTAATAGAAGCGAACGTCGATCATATCAATTACGTTCCTTTTCACCCTGGCTGTACATTTGATGAACTCGAGTTTCAGTACGCGATCATTATGAGCATCGCTGATGTACCGCTGCCTCCTCACGTGGAGATTATCGATCTCGGATTTCGCAAAATCAACATTCATGACTTGATTGATATCGGTCGCAAGGTAGGCGTGCCCAGTGAATGGGAGCGTGAGTACTTGTCTTCCTTCATCTTGGAAATGTCTGAGCTCGCAAAAATGCTCGGCACCTCCTACGCAGAAGTACAGAAGCTAAACAGCCAGCTGCAATCTACTTTTCAGGCAGTCAAAGACCCCGTGATCGCTTGCAACGAACAAGGTCTGATCACGTTTATCAACGATGTCGCCGTTGAGCTGTTTTGTCCACATGCATCCTCTATTGTTGGACAACCGTACACAGTGTTGAAGGAGCACAGCTTACTGCAACCCTTTTTTGAGCAGGAAGATCAGGAGGACGCCCTCGTAACCATTGATCACAAACAATTTATCGTCAGCAGTCAAAGCATCCGCCGCAGGCATGAGCATTTAGGCTTCGTTTGTACGCTAAAAGACGTGACCGAAATCCAACGCTTGCGAACTACTCTTACGTTGCGCGGTCATACAGCGACGTACTCCTTTTCCGATATCAAAGGACAAAGTCAACCGCTGCTCCAAGTCATCGAGCTCGGCAAAAAGATGGCAAAAAACAATCAAACGATTCTGCTGACAGGGGAAAACGGAACGGGAAAAGAGTTGTTCGCCCATGCCATTCATCAGCACTCCCTACGCAAAAACGGCCCCTTTGTCGCAATCAATTGTGCCTCCTTGCCGGAAAACCTGCTGGAGAGCGAGCTGTTCGGCTACGAAGACGGTGCCTTTACAGGAGCACGAAAAGGCGGGAAGCCCGGTCTGTTTGAGCAAGCGGACGGTGGGACGATTTTTCTCGATGAGGTGGGGGACATCTCTGGGGCCATTCAGGTCAAGCTGCTTCGCGTGCTGCAAGAAAAGCAGGTCATCCGCGTGGGCGGTACAGGCATTCTCTCTGTGGATTGCCGCATCATCGCTGCTACCAATCGTGATTTGGAAGACGCTGTTTCCCAAGGAGGCTTTCGTGAGGACCTGTTCTATCGTTTGGCTGTCCTGCCGATCCAGATTCCCGCTTTGCGTGAGCGAATCAGTGATATTCCCCTTCTTATCGATGAGCATCTGGAGCAGCAAGGCTTTCGCAAAACATGGTCGCCAGAAGTCATGGAGCTATTCTATCGCCATGACTGGCGGGGGAACATTCGCGAACTGAAAAATGTCGTCGACTATGCCATTACGGTAAGTGAGCATCCTGTCATCGGCATTCAGGATCTCCCCAAACGATTGACGGATAGCCTGTTTCAAAAACAGCAGACGGCTTCTATCCCCAATTTGGACGACAACCGCGACCTGGATATTTTGTATTGCTTGCATCATTATTACGTATCTAACAAACCAGTCGGACGTTATCAATTGGCGCACTCTCCCGAACTACAATCCGTAGGCTGGACGGAGAGCGCACTGCGACACAAACTAAAACTTCTAGAGCAGCAAGGCTTGGTGCGTTCAGGAACGACCCGACAAGGAACCTCCATCACCCCAACGGGTATCGAATTGTTGCGAAAGCACGGGCGGATTTAGCTTCCGCCCAATGAATAATAGGATGTATTAGGCTGCATAAAACCTAATAAACATTCCTAAAGCTCATTTTATTCCCTTACCTTACCTATGAAAATCCACTGAAAACGCTTATATTCGGGAAATTTCGACACTTGGCACGACACTTGCTTGTCATAAGCAAAAAAAAGCGAGGTGACCTCATGTCTACACATCCATTGAAACCTGCAAAGAAACGTTTTTCTGTGCCGCATACCTATGCCATCCTCTTTATCATCATCATTTTGGCAGCCCTAGCTTCCTATGTACTCCCAGCTGGTGAGTTCGAACGGGTCAAGGACGTTGCCTCAGGCAAAACCGTCGTCGTCAACGGTAGCTACCACCCTGTAGAAAGTAATCCGGTCTCGTTCTTTGACATGTTCAAAGCGATTCCAGAAGGGATGCAAAAAGGCGCGCAAATCATTTTCTACATCTTTATTGTAAGCGGTGTATTCGGAATCATCCGCCAGACCGGAGCGATTGAAGCCGGGATCAATAAAGGTGTCCGACACTTGGAGGGTCGGGAAAAGCTGCTCATTCCTGCTTCCATGTTCCTCTTCTCCATCGGTGGCTTCACCATGGGAATGGCAGAAGAAAGCATCATCTTCGTTCCAATCGGTATCGCGCTGGCTCGTGCAATGGGCTTTGATGCCGTAACAGGTACAGCCATGATCACCATGGGGGCGGCAGCCGGCTTCATGGGCGGAATGATCAATCCATTTACGGTTGGGGTGGCGCAGTCGCTCGCGCAATTGCCGCTCTTCTCTGGTCTTACCTTCCGTGCTGTTGTGTATGTCTTCGTGCTCGCTTTTGCCATCTGGTACGTCATGCGCTATGCGTATCGTGTCAAAGCAGACCCGACCAAGAGTGTGCTTTATGGCGTAGAGAATCACGCAAGTCAAGAACAGGCAACAGTAGACATCCCAGATCTGAATGCACGCCACAAGCTCGTGTTCCTTGTAATGGTCTGTGGCCTCGCCTTCAACGTATACGGTGTATTCAAGTACGAATGGTTCCTAACAGAGCTTACCGCTTCCTTCCTGATCATGGGCCTGGTTGCTGGTCTCGTCGGAGGTTTATCGGTCAATACGCTGTTCGATTCCTTCGTCGCTGGTGCGAGAGCCGTTACGTTTGGTGCGCTAATCGTCGGTTTTGCCCGAGCGATCACTGTCGTCTTAGAAGACGGAAAAATTATCGATACGATGATTAACAGTCTGACTTCGGCGATTGGTCATTTGCCAGATGCCGTAAACGTCCTGGCTATGTTTGTGATTCAAGCCTTTCTCAATCTCTTTATCTCTTCTGGTAGTGGACAGGCAGCGACAACCATGCCGATCATGGTACCAATTGCGGATCTGCTCGGCATCCAACGTCAGATAGCGGTTCTTGCCTTCCAGTATGGTGATGCGGTCACCAACTCCATTATCCCGACTTCTTCTGCGTTGATGGGCTATCTGGCTGTTGCGGGCATTCCGTATGAGAAATGGGTCAAATTCATTTGGAAGCTGCTAGCAGGTTGGGCCGTGATCGCCTCAATTGCGCTCATTGTAGCAGTAACATTTGGCGTTTCGTAACAAATGAGCTTTTCACAAAACTGGCTGCGTCAAGTGGATTGGCGTAGCCGTCGCTTCACATATCGACTACCCTCAAACAAACCGATGGAGGAACCATGCGCACAACGATCAAACAATTGCAGCCCGCCATTTTTTCTCTATACGAGCATTTACACCAGCATCCAGAGATAAGCTGGGAGGAAGTCCAAACCACCTCATTCATTGCTGACTTCTTGAAAAAACACAATTGCCACGTTACTACCTTTGACGACGTGACGGGAGTTGTTGGTGAATGGGGAGATCTGACGCTAGGAAAATTGACTGTAGGCGTACGAGCAGACATGGACGCACTCTGGCAAGAAGTAAACGGCGTCTTTACCGCGAACCATTCCTGCGGACACGATGCGCATATGACCATGGCATTAGGCGTCCTCATGGTACTGCAAGCAATGAACGTCCAGCTCCCTGGGCGCCTGAAGCTCATTTTCCAACCAGCAGAAGAAAGCGGAAATGGCGCACTTGCGATGCTGAACAAGCAAGTAGTGGACGATATTGATTTTCTGTACGGCGTACACCTTCGTCCCATTCAGGAAATCCCACGCGGCACAGCTGCTTCTGCCATCCTGCACGGAGCGGCAGGTACAGTATTCGGGCAAATCAAGGGTGCCGATGCTCATGGCGCACGGCCTCATCTCGGAGTCAATGCTATCGAGGTAGCCGCTGCGATTGTTGAGCAGTTAAAAGGCATTCATCTCGATCCGCTCGTCCCTTATTCCGTCAAAATGACGCAGCTCGCAGCCGGTAGCAAAAGCAGCAATATCATTCCGGGCTCGGCGCATTTCCACTTGGACCTGCGGGCACAGACGAATGAAGTCATTCACGCCCTATTTGCCCGTGTCGAGCACATTTTGCAGCACGTCTCCCGTCTGTATGAAGTTGAGCTGTCTTACGAGATCACCGAACGTGTCTATGCGGCGGAAGTGAACGAAGAAGCGAGACTGATCATGGCGGATGCCATTACCCAAACCTTGGGGGCAGAAAAGCTCGAGCCACCTATTCAGACACCGGGCGCGGAAGACTTCCACTATTACACAAAAGAACGTCCACAGCTTCGGGCTACCATGCTTGGTTTAGGCTGTGGTCTAACACCAGGACTTCATCATCCGCAGATGACTTTTGAAAAAGAAGCACTGCTAGACGGCATCGAGATTTTGGCAAGAACGGTACTGAAAACGTTTGAGCGACAATCCATATGAACGGTTGAGGAGAGATGAACATGAAAATCGAACGCGTGGACCTGCAACGAATCAAAATTCCGTTGAATTCCCCTTTTGAGACGAGCATGGGAGTCGAAACCCACAAAGAATGCATTCTGGTGCGTGCATATAGCGGTGCCCATGTCGGGTTCGGCGAAAGCGTCGCGATGGACGTCCCCGTCTACAACGAGGAAGATGTCGATACGGTCTGGTACATGCTCGAAAAGTATTTGATCCCGCAGCTGTTTTCACGGGAGATCGAGCATCCTGATGACGTATCCCGCCTCTTCTCCTGGATGCGCCGCAACCACATGGCCAAAGCCGCTTTGGAAGGTGCCGTCTGGGATTTGTACGCCAAAATGAACGGCCTCTCCCTCTCCCAAGCATTGGGCGGAACTCGTACGACGATTGACGTCGGTGTGAGTATCGGAATCGAGCCGACCATCGAAAAACTGCTGCAACGCGTAGAAGGCTTCATCCGTGACGGCTACAAAAAGATCAAAGTGAAAATCAAACCGGGCTTTGATGTCGAGCCAATGCGTGCGATCCGAAACACATTTGGACCAGATGTTCCACTGATGGCGGACGCAAACTCTGCGTATACACTGGCAGACATGGAGATGCTGAAGGCTTTGGATGGCTTCGGTTTGATCATGATTGAACAGCCATTGGCTCATGACGACATCATTGACCATGCGACCTTGCAAAGGGAACTGAAAACGCCGATCTGCCTCGACGAAAGTATCCATACGGTGGAAGATGCCCGCAAAGCACTCGAGCTCGGCAGTTGCCGGATTATCAACATCAAGATCGGTCGTGTAGGCGGTCTGACCGATGCCAAGAAGATCCATGACCTGTGTGAGACATGCGGTGTACCAGTATGGTGCGGAGGAATGTTGGAGGCAGGGATTGGACGCGCGCATAACATCGCGATGGCTTCGCTTAGCAACTTCACGATTGCCGGCGACACATCCCCGTCCCATCGCTACTTTGCGGAAGATATCGTGACACCTGTCATCGATTTTGCAGCACCTGGTATGCTGGCTGTACCAACAACTCCAGGAATCGGTTTTGACATCAATGAGTCTGCCATTCGCAATGCCCTGATCGAGCATAAAAGCTACTATGCAAATCGGGAGTCTACTACGACTGTCATTCCAACCTGGTAGACGACACTCATATCGAAGTGAAAAAGAACAGAGAGTGCCTATTGGCCTCCCTGTTCTTTTTATTTAGGTGATTGTATTAATCCGTAATCGTCAAAAGCTTGCACAAATTTCGCTCGGCAAGAGCTCTCTTCTCTGGAGGAAACCGCTTTAGCAGATCCAACGCAGCATACGGAAGCTTCAGTGCATGAGGATCGCTGTATAGTCTATCCCAGTATAGCGGTGAAAATATTTCCTCGAACGCTGGCTCCTTCACCTCATCCTCCAAAGTAAACGGAGGAACATGGCGATTCAAATAGATTTGAAGACGATGGTTTATGATACCAGGCTTCACAATATCCTCATAACCGAATCGCTCTAGATCTGTTAACGCATGAGCATGTGTGATGTTATGGACGACCTCGCTTGCCAAATGAAAGCGTACTCCGTTAATATCACGCGGCGGTATGACCAAATGTAGCTCGTCAAACGCCCGCTCTGCCATTTCTGCGGTTGTATCGTAAGGCGCAACTTCGTCTTTGACATCGTCAATCGTCATGCCATGGTAATTCTCGATGCCCCAATAACGGTCTATCCTGTCTGCTGTCGTCGCTTGAAGAATCTTGACCAAGCCATCCACCACAGTTGGAGTGATCATATCAGGGCGTTCGCGCAGTGCTTTTAATGCCAACACACCTAGTGCTAGTCCATGACCTGAGGTCCGAAGCTGCTTCACATTTTGCTGGAGACCATCGATCACGTGCTGTAACAAGGAGGGATCAGCTTGCTCGTCTTGATCTAGTGGAACAAACCATTCAGGTTTTTGCTTGCGGAAGGACTCGCATGTCCGCTCAATACCCTCTTTTACATGTTCAGGGAGATCGTGCTCACGATCCATGAAGTACCCTGCCAATAATGCTGCCCCATAATGACCATCGAACCATCCTGCTCCAGCTGCACGTGCCATTCCCGTAATGCCAAGCTCCAAGTAAGAATCAAGTAAACGCATTTAACTTCCTCCTTTTTCCATTTATGTACCCATAATATAACATACATTTTTGTTTGTAAAGTATGATATTTTAGTTTTTTCGCTCATGTAAAAAGGCCCCGTATATCCGGAGCCCTTCATCTACTAGCTATCATTTTCCTTGATTAATCCAGCTTAAATTCCACTTCGTCTGTCTCTGGCCGATAATCGACAATCAACCCTCTTCCATTCATATACCACAACTCATCTTTTTCCATATAAAATGTGATGCCATCCTCTACTGTCGAAATGCCGATTTCATTCGGCAACTCTTTGGCAATCCCCATCGAGAATGAATCCTGAACCGTACTAACGCCTCCATACCGGACAAAAAAACGAATGCTGTCTCCTTCTTTGCATCCCCATTCTTCCCGAAACCATGCTACCGCTGCTTTAGTGATCGTCATGTTCATTAGTACGCCACTCCTCTCTTCCTATAGTTTACCTCGATTTAGAGATATTTGAAACATAAAAGTATGTTAAATGGAATTGTCCCACTATTTGAAAAAAGAACCGATTCCCTACGCTGGGAACACGGTTCTTTCCATCTGTTTAAGGCCTTATTGGAAGTGTAACCAAAAAACTCGTTCCGATACCTACCTCACTACTGACCTGAATCTTTCCGTGGTGAGCATCCACGATCCATTTGGCAATGGAGAGTCCCAAGCCTGTTCCTTCTGTCACACGAGAGCGCATTTTATCCACCCGAAAGAAGCGATCAAACAAATACGGAATATCCTCTCTGGAAATCCCAATCCCACTGTCTTTTACGAGAATCGAAACGCGACCGCCTTCCTTTTTGCAAGAGACATAAATCCGTCCGTCTTCGTTTGTGTACTTCAAGGCATTGTCCAGCAAGATGACCATGAGCTGATGCAGACGTTCTTGGTCTCCCACCATCTCAATGGGTTGCTGGATGTCTGTTTCGAGACGAATTTCCCGTACGATGGCAAGTTGTGCAAAAACCTGGGTGCATTTAATCGCTACTTCGTCTAAGCGTAGCGTCTGATTCATGATCTGCAACTCATTAGAATCACTTCGAGCCAGTGTGAGCAAATCCGAGACGAGCTTGCTCAAGCGCTTGGCCTCCTGCATCCCAATCATGATTTTTTCGCTTTCCTGCTCAATCGTATGATCCGGGTGTCTGAAAAGCCTCTCCAGATTGACCATGATGGCCGTGAGCGGCGTCCTCAGTTCATGAGAAGCATCGGCAATAAACTGCTGCTGTTTTTCCCACGAGACCTGAATCGGGATGAGTGCCCTTCTCGCCAAAAACCACCCAGCCACGATCGCAATGACAATACAGATGATGTCGCCGATTATGACAACGTACAGCAAGCTGTCCAGCATATTTTGCTCAGGTGCCAGATTGTAAATTAGTTGAAACTGGTACGCGGTCTGTATCCGATTGCCTACAACGACCTTTTTCGGAACCGTAACTGTCTGCACGCGATAGACTTGTCTATTCACTGTTTTCGTTTCGATTCCGTCTGCTTTTCCGTTATGCTGGAATTCTGCATACTCCTCCGGCTCCAGCCGGTCACCAAATGCGGTTCCGATGACACGACCAAAGCTATCCCAGACAAGTAAAACATATCGGCGATCCAGATCGTTAAACTTTTTCCTCTCCTGACGGTTGTATGGAAAAGGGTCGTCTTCAATCCGATGGAGACGAGGCATAGAATCAACTGCCAGCCTTTGACTGACTTTGGTCATTTCTCGGTCCACCTGCGAATAGAGACGGTACTTCATCGTGTAGTAGACTGCACTCCCCAGCCCGTTCAACAAGAGAAGCACTACTACTACGTTCAACGTTACGAGCCGAATCCTCGTTTTCCGAAACATCATTTGTCTTCCTTTTTCAAAATGTAGCCCACATTGCGGATCGTTCGGATGAAGCCTTCGTAAGCACCCAACTTCTTGCGCAGGTAGTGGACATACAAATCGACCACTCCGTAATTCGCTTCTGAATCAATTCCCCATACGCGGTCAAAAATTTGTTGGCGCGTCAATATTTGCTCCCGATTTTGCAGGAAGTACTTAAGCAGTTCGTACTCCTTCGTTGTTAGCTTCATCGGCTCATCATCAACAAAACCGTCATATTCATTTATCTTCAGCGATAGAGGACCGTATGCCAGCTCGCCTTCTGCGTTCTGTTTCCCTTGTCGACGCAAGAGGGCTCTCACTCTCGCCGTCAATTCTTCGGCCGCAAAAGGCTTGACCAAATAATCGTCTGCTCCGGCATCCAATCCCTCGACTCTCGACTCTACGCTATCTTTTGCCGTTAAAAACAAAACTGGCGTCATTATACCTTTTGCACGCAGCGTTCTTACCAGTGAAAGACCATCCATTCCTGGCATCATAATGTCCAGGACCAACAAATCGTAGATGCCGCGTTCCGCCAATAACAAGCCGTCATCTCCGCGCTCTGCCGTATCCACCTGATATCCTTCATCGGTCAGTACTCCTGCAATTGTTTGAAGCAGCGCTTTTTCATCCTCCACTGCAAGAATAAGCATATTGATCCCTCTTTCATTTGAAAAAGCTGTATGTCATTCAGCATAGCATAATCGACTGGAATCACAATAATGACCACACTCGCCGATCTCGGCTGTGCACACGCTCCTTTTATTAGAGCACGTATTTTTTTGAATCAGATTTGTAGGTGCTGGCGGAAATACAAAAAAAGCTGCATTCTCCATTACTTTTTACAAGTAATCGGGAATACAGCTTTTCGTCTCATTCCTTCAAAACTGAATACGCATGATTGCTAAGTGTGTGGATAAGTCCTCGACCGATTAGTATTCGTCAGCTCCACGCGTTACCGCGCTTCCACACCGAACCTATCAACCTCATCGTCTATGAGGGGTCTTACCAGCTTGCGCTGTGGGAAGTCTCATCTTGGAGGGGGCTTCACGCTTAGATGCTTTCAGCGCTTATCCCGTCCGCACATAGCTACCCAGCTGTGCCACTGGCGTGACAACTGGTGCACCAGCGGTGCGTCCATCCCGGTCCTCTCGTACTAAGGACAGCTCTCCTCAAACTTCCTACGCCCGCGACAGATAGGGACCGAACTGTCTCACGACGTTCTGAACCCAGCTCGCGTACCGCTTTAATGGGCGAACAGCCCAACCCTTGGGACCTACTTCAGCCCCAGGATGCGATGAGCCGACATCGAGGTGCCAAACCTCCCCGTCGATGTGGACTCTTGGGGGAGATAA